>JAGVCY010000125.1 GCA_020058965.1 Candidatus Omnitrophota bacterium
CGTCATTTTAAGATCGGCGGACCGGCTTCCAACTGTCTCACCGCGTGTGCCGCCTCCGCTCAGGCCATCGGCGAGGGGACCGAACTGATTCGAAGCGGCGAAGCGGATGTCTGTCTTTCGGGCGGCGCGCATTCCATGATCCATCCGTTCGGCATCGCGGGGTTTTGTCTTTTGACGACGCTCTCGACCTGCAACGACGCGCCCGAAACGGCGTCTCGCCCCTTCGACGAAACGCGCGGCGGCTTTGTGCTTTCGGAAGGCGCGGCGGCGGTGATTCTGGAGGAGTATGAGCACGCGGTGAAGCGCGGCGCGAGAATTTATGGAGAGGTTCTGGGTTACGGAACGACGGCGGACGCGTATCGGCTGACGGATTCGCATCCGGAGGCGGTCGGCGCCTCGGCGGCGATCTTGCACGCGGTGAAGGACGCCGGGATCCGCCTGGAGCAGGTGGATTATCTGAACGCGCACGGCACTTCCACCAAGGTGAACGACGCGGTCGAGTCGCTCGCGATCAAAAAAGCTTTTGGCGCCCACGCGTACAAGCTCGCGGTGAGTTCCACCAAATCCATGACGGGCCATCTCATCGCGTCGGCCGGCGCGGTCGAGCTGGAATTCTGTCTGCTGGCGATGCGCGACGGGATCGTCCCGCCGACGATCAATTACCGCCACAAGGACCCGGACTGCGACCTCGATTATGTGCCCAACGAAGCGCGCCGCAAGGAAGTGCGGATCGCGGCATCGAATTCGTTCGGCTTCGGCGGGCAGAACATCGTGTTGATCGTGGGGAAGATATGAGTCTGTTGACTGTTTTTTTGGTGATCGGAGGAATCTTTGCCGCGTTGCTTTTGATCGGTCTGTGGTTGATCGTCCGGTACATTCCGGTGATCGAGCGCAACGCATTTGAAGTTCCGCGCATTCAGATGCCGGCTGACACCCGCCCGCCCGACAGTCTGCGCATCCGTAACTTTCAAATCCCGTACGACACCCGCAGCGCGATCCAGGCGCAGTACATTAAGGCGCGTCACGCGAGCCATAAGCTCGTGGTTTTTTGTCACGAAACCGGCGCCGACCTCAACAGCTGGCATAAGCATGGGTCGTTTTTGCCGGATGACGGCATCGATGTTCTGACCTTTAACTTTAAGCCGGTTTCGCTCGTTGCTTCAACCGCCGCTCAGGAAGATTTATATCAATGGCCGTCAACCCGCGATCTCAAATGTCTCGAAAGCGTTCTTAGCTGGGCGGCGGTGCACAAGCGCAACTACGAGGTGGTGCTTTTTGGTGTTTCCAAAGGCGCGACGATCGCGGCCGCCGCGGCGCCGAGTCCGTTTGTCAAAGCGGTGTTGCTCGACGGGGCGTTTTCCACCCATTTGACGCTTCAAAAATATATGAAAAAGTTTGTCAGTATTTATGTTTCGCCCCGCGCCGTCGCCGAAAATGTCCCTGACTGGGTGTATTACTTTTTGTCCTATGCTACGCTGGCGTACGCGAGCGCGCGCAAGCACATGAGCTTTTTTTCGGTCGAGCGTTTTGTCGCGAAACTTTCGAAGCCGGTTTTTTGGATTCACGCGGGGAAGGACTACCATGTGCGGCTCGAGGACGTGGAGCGACTGCGCAAGTTGGTGCCCGGCTTCACGGATCTTTGGGTCGCCGAACGCGCGGGGCATTCACAAGCGGTGCTGGCGTATCCGGAAGAATACCATAGCAGGGTAGTAGGATTTATAAACAAAAATCTTGAACATAACATAGCTTTATAGTAGGATTAAGCCCACATCACAGGGAGATAAACATGACACGACCGATTTTCCAATTGTCCGAAGAAGCCAAGAACGAAATCGCGCGGTTTCGCCGCGAGATCGCCCTCCTCGATAAGGGCGAGCGCGACATGGACGACTTTAAGCGCTTCCGTCTGAATAATGGAATTTACGGGATCCGCGGAACCGCCGACGAGCACATGATCCGCATCAAGCTTCCATTCGGCGAAATGACCGCGGACCAGCTCGAGGTGATCGTGGAAGTTGCCGAAAAGTACACGCCTTCAAAATTGTCGCATGTCACCACACGGCAGGCGATTCAGCTGCACAACCTCAAACGCCCTCAGGTGCCGGAACTTTTGCAGACGATCCACGACGCGGGTCTGACGAGCCGCGAAGCGTGCGGAAATACGGTCCGCAACATCACCTGTGACGAGCTGGCCGGCGTGCACCCCGACGAGATCTTCGATGTCCAGCCCTACGCCGAGCTTTTGTTCCGGTATTTTTTGCGCAACCCGATCTGCCAGAACCTGCCCCGCAAATTTAAGATCGCGTTCGAGAGCACCGCGACATCGGACCGTGCCCGTATCGGAATTCACGACCTGGGATTTCGCGCCACCGTCCGCGAGGTGAACGGCAAAAAAGAATTCGGATTTATCACCACCGTCGGCGGCGGTCTGGGTTCGATGCCGTTCGCCGCGCATTTGCTCGAAGAATTCACGCCGTTCGACCAGTTCCTGGCCACGACCGAAGCGTTGATCCGCATTTTTGACCGTCACGGCAATCGCCGCGACAAAAATCGCGCGCGCATCAAATTTGTTGTCGCGGAATGGGGGATCGAGGAATTCCGCAAACGCTTCATCGAGGAACGCAAGGCGGTCATCGGAACCTCTTCCGGCCGCCACGAGCGCTTCCAGATCGAGTGGAAAAGCGAAACCGCGCCCGTCGTCAAAACGGACGCGTTCAAGAACGCCGTCCCCGGGCCGGACTTCAACGCCTGGAAAAAAACCAATGTCATTCCACAAAAGCAAAAGGGCTACAGCGCGGTGTACATCCGTTGCTTGTACGGAGATGTGAACCCTGCTCAGGGCCGCGAGATCGCCGCCATTGCCCGCGAGGTGTGCGGCGGCCGCATGCGCACCACCATCACCCAGAACCTTCTCCTGCGCTGGGTGCCCGACGCCGCGCTGGCGCTGGTGCACAACCGTCTGCAGAAAATCTCGATGGGCCTGGACAACGCACTCACCGTCGCGGACATCACCCGCTGCCCGGGAGCGGACACCTGCAACCTCGCGATCACGCATTCCAAGGGGCTGGCCATCAACCTCACCGAAGATGTATTCAGCAACGGGTTCTCGCACGATCCGGAACTGTCGCATATCACGATCAAGATTTCGGGCTGCATCAATTCCTGCGGTCAGCACCACATTGCCGATATCGGTTTTTTTGGCGCGTCGCGCAACATCGACGGCAAGCAGATGCCGCATTACCAAATGATGCTCGGCGGCCGCACGGGTCTTAAGCACGAGGACATCAAGTTTGGTACGGGCGTTGCTTTTATCCCGGCGCGGCGTATCGGCGAAGCGGTCAAGTCACTTCTCACGCGGTACAAGACAACCAAGCAGGCGGGGGAGCTTTTTCCAAAATGGATTGACCGAGTTGGTTTGGCCTCATTAAAAGAGGCTATGCAGCCGTTCACGGATCCCGAACCGCTTCGAAAGGACGCTGCTAAAATGTTCGAGGACTTGGGCGACTCCGTGGGCACACAATTTAAGGTGGCTGTGGGTAAGGGGGAGTGCGCGGCCTAAGCGATCTACGGACCGGTGGCGAACATGTCCAAACAATCCCGGGTTGGCAGCGGGTTCCTTTTGATCGGATACACGGTTTTTTTGATCTGGTACGGGCTGCGGCCGGCTCCCGAACGGCTTCCGGATTTTTTTCTCTGGGATAAGCTGAATCACGCGGCGGCTTTTTTTGCGGGATCGGCGCTATGCCTGGCCGCGATGGGGTATCCGGCTCGAACATTTGATCGATGCGCGAAGATGGGCGTGGGGCCGGTCGTTTACGCGGCCGCGATCGGCGGGATCATCGAAATCCTTCAATCAAAAGTTCCTGGGCGGCATGCGGAAACAGGGGATTGGTTTGCTGACCTCGCGGGCGCGACCGCCGCGGTTTTTGTGTCACTCATGGTATTCCGCCTGAAGGAGCGCCGCCAACATTCCGCACATCAATGAATTGTTCGATTTTGTCATCTCCGTTTTTATCGTGAACCGCGGCCGCGTTCTGCTGGTCCATCACAAAACATATAACGAGTGGCTTCCCATTGGCGGCCATATCGAGCTGAACGAAGACCCCGAGCAAGCCCTGCGCCGGGAAGTGCGTGAAGAATGCGGGCTTCCGATCCGTTTACTTCAGACCGCGCCCCCCATCGCCCATCCGGGCGTTAAGCCCATTCCCGCTCCTGCTTTTATGGATGTGCACCGCACGCACGGCAAACACAAACACATCGCCTTTGTTTATTTCGCGACCAGCGCATCCGCCCGCGCGAAGCTGTTGGCGCGCGAGCACCACAGCCTGCGGTGGTTCACCTCCAAAGACCTGACCGACCGGCAGTACCGCGTCACGCCTTCCATCCAATTTTATTGCCGCAAGGCGACCGCCGCCGCAAAATGAAAAAATTTCCGATCAAGCTTCTTCTGCTCGCCGCTTTGATCGTCACGGGTATCGCGCTTTCTCAATGGGGACCCTTCGCGCATTATTTTCATGGTCAGGAGCCGCGTAAATTCATCGAAGCGTGCCGCGCCTCCGGATGGGGCGTCGCGGTTTTTATTTTGATCTACATGGCGGGGAGTATGTTGGCGCTGCCGTCCGTGGGGTTTAGTTTGTTGGGCGGAGTGGTGTTTGGGTTTTGGCCGGGCGTCGCGTACAACCTGATCGGATGCAACCTGGGAGCGGCCGCCGCGTTTTGGGTCGCGCGCTCACTGGGACGCGAAACCGTGCAATCCTGGATTCGCGGCGACAAGCTCAAAAAACTTGAGGACGCGATCGGCCGGCATGGCTATCCCGTTATCGTGGCGTTTAGAATTCTGCCGCTCCTGCCGTTCAACGCGGTGAATTTTGGGTCCGCGCTGTTGCGGATCCGGTTCGTGGACTACTTGATCGGAACGCTGGTCGGGACTTTTCCGGCGACGGTGCTGTTTACCTATTACGCGACGGTGCCGGGCGGCGGGCGAAACTGGAAGCTGGAGGCCGCGGTGCTTGCGATGGCTGTGGCCGCGATCGGCGGCTCCTGGTGGATCGTGGCGAAGGCCATGCCCTCGGAAAAGAAATCAAAGGCAGACAAATGAGTGAAAAAGTATTTCCTCAGGGGTTTTTGTGGGGCGCAGCGACTTCGTCGCATCAGATAGAGGGGGACAATCGCGCCAATGATTGGTGGGATTGGGAGCAGCGCGGGAAGGCGACCGAACCGTCCGGAGCCGCGTGCGGGAGCTATGAGCGGTATGAGGAAGACTTCGACTTGGCGCGGTCGATGGGACACAATGCGCACCGTTTTTCGATCGAATGGAGCCGCATCCAGCCCGAAGAAAACCGCTTTGATGAAGAGGCTGTCCGCCACTACCAGGCCGTTCTACGCGCGCTGAAGGCACGCGGACTCGAACCGATCGTCACCCTAAATCACTTCACGATCCCGCTGTGGTTCGCACGGGCGGGCGGCTGGGAAAATCCAAAAGCGGCCGATTATTTTGCGGCCTACACGCGCGTCATGGTTCGGGCGCTCGGTCCGGATGTGAAGTATTGGATCACTTTTAACGAAATGAATGTCCTGGTTTTTAAGGGTTACCTCGAGGGCGTGCCGGGCGCATGGCCTCCTGGTAAATGCTCGATGTTGTCCGCGTGGCGCGCGGCACGGAACTTGATTCAAGCGGCATTTGCTGCGTATGAAACGATCCACGCGGAGTACCGGCGGCAGGCCTGGCCCGGGTGCCGCGTGGGAGTCGCGCATCATCTTTTGTACACGGAGCCTTCCGATCCTCAAAAGTCCGGTGACAGGTCCGCGGCACGGCGGCGGATGTTTTTTAACAATGATTTTTTTCTGCGGCTTCTATACGGCAAGGCCGATGATTGGCTGGTGATCCTGGCGGGGTGCTCCGGCAGGGGGAAGCGCGCATTGGATTTTATCGGAGTAAATTATTATTTTAGAGAAATTATCCGCGCTAAAAATGGCGGAAATTTTATAGATCGCCTGACCGGTGAGGTGGACCGCGAACACCCCTTCTACAAATCCGCAGAAAAAAATGAACTGAAGTGGGAGATTTTTCCTGAGGGCCTTCGCTGTGTTGTGCTGGAGGCCTCCCGCCGTTACCAGCTCCCGCTAATGATCACCGAAAACGGCATCTGCACGCAGGATGAAAATCAGCGAGCCCGCTTCATCCGCAACCATCTCCAAGTGCTGCACAGCGCAATAAGTGAAGGTGCGGAAGTTTTGGGTTACCTCTATTGGTCGCTTCTCGATAACTTCGAATGGTCCATCGGCTACCTCCCCAAATTCGGCCTCATCGCCGTCGAACCCTCCACGCTCAAGCGCGCCCCTAAATCCAGCTCCGCCGTCTACGCGCAAATCTGTCAATCCAACCGACTGACTGACCCCGTGATATAATTTTGGGCTTATGAGCTCCCTTTTTGATCAAAAATACCCGGTAGCCGTGGTGCTGGATTTCGACGGAACGATCACGGATGTGGATGTGGTCGATACGGCGCTCGTCCAATTTTCGAAGAATAATGACTGGCTCAAGGTGGAGGCGGAGTGGGCGGCCGGCAAGATCAGTTCGGATGAGTGCATGGCCCGGCAATTGGCCGGCGTGGAAGCGACCCACGAAGAACTCCAGGTTTTTCTTGATTCCATTCGACTGGATCCCGGCTTCAAAATATTGCAGTCCTATCTGGACGAAAAATCCATTCCATTGGTGGTTCTCAGCGACGGTTACGATCTTTTTATCAAGGGCATTTTTGCCCGTTACGGGATCCGCAAGGTGCCG
Source organism: Candidatus Omnitrophota bacterium (assembly GCA_020058965.1). Classification (GTDB taxonomy): domain Bacteria; phylum Omnitrophota; class Gorgyraeia; order 2-02-FULL-51-18; family JAGOUK01; genus JAGOUK01. The sequence continues at coordinate 6,788 of JAGVCY010000125.1, forward strand.
TTCCGCTCCAACTCGATGCGGCATGAGGGCGGACGGCTGATACCGTCTTACCCGCACAAGGCTCAGTCTTGCGGGCGTTGCGGTCATTGCAAGAAGGCTTCACTGAATGAGGCTAGGGCATTTGTGGGACATATCATTTTTGCGGGTGACGGCATGTCGGACCTTTGCGCTCTACAGTCGGCGGACACGGTTTTTGCCAAAGGCAAGCTCGCCAGACATTGTCAGGAAAGAGGTTTTCCGCATATTCCGTACCGAACACTGGAAGATGTCGTTCTCGCGATTCCCGAGATCGTGGACCGCGTCACGGCCGCCAACGTATCATCGAGAAAGGCATAAAATGAATTCCAAGCAGCGTGAAAAAGAACTCCTCAAAAAAGAAGCCGTGAACTGTTCCTACGGCGACACTGTGCATTACGCCGATCATCCACAGATCTTCGAGCGGTCCGAGGGACATTATCTCTACGACATTCATGGCAAGGCCTACCTTGATCTTCAGATGTGGTACTCCGCCGTGAACCTCGGTTACGGCCACAAAAAGGTCAATGACGCCGTGAAAAATCAGATCGACCGCCTGCCGCAGCTCGCGTGTCAGTACCTGCACGCCGAGAAGATCGATCTTGCCGAAGCGATCAACAAAAGAACTCAGACCGCCTACGGCCAAAAAGGCCGCGTGCATTTTAATGTCGGCGGATCCCAGGCGGTCGAAGACTCGCTGAAGCTGGTGCGTAAGACCACGGGCCGCAGCCGGATGTTTGCGTTTCAG
>JAGVCY010000057.1 GCA_020058965.1 Candidatus Omnitrophota bacterium
AGATCCTCACCCGTATCGAGCCGGCCGCCGGCTCAGATCCCACCGCCGCCCGGATGGCCGCGCGGACGGATGACGAGCTGGACCGAGAGGCCAAGAATTATTTGGGCCGGAGGACGCGAGTGACCGGCGTCAGGGAGTATAAAATTCTCTACGGTCGGTCCGTGCTCGTGCGTTTTAAGGATCAATCAACCGCGATTTTTCATCCGGCATCAGGAAAATGGATCAAATTGGCCGCGCCAAGCACGGTTCCGCTTGATCAAGTAATCGTATCTCAAATAGACCGAACCACATTGGCTTTTTTTGTGAGTGGTCGAACCCGAAAAATCCATGACGCTGAATTTCTAATGTCCGGCGAGGAGACGGTCACCAAACGAGAAGATCTCGTTCAATACCCCTATTGGGTGCATTTAAGGAACGGAGATATCCTTACGGTGCAAAATCGATTGATCGACCGCATCTTGCAGGCAGATCCTGACCTCAAAAAGCGCGTGCAAGATTTGATACGCCCAGACATGAAGTTTACGCGAGAGGAATTACTTCGCTCAGCAGACGCTTTTAGAGCACCCAAATTTATAATGACGGACATTCCTTTGCTCAAGTTATTCTTTTATTTGGGATTGCGCGAACTGAATGCAATAGAAAGTATCAGGCAAATGCTTCTGGCCGGTCTTCAAGCAATCCCGCCGGCCAGGCATGAAAACTTTTTGCGGCATGTAATCAGCGTGTTTCTGCTGCCCGATCAAGCAATTAACGAAGAGACCAATTCTGCGGCCCTTATTCATGTCTTCATCGACAGATTAAGCAAGGCCCCCATGTTCAAGGCGAATCCGGCTCAAGTGTTCGAAGGGTTGCTTCGAGATCTTCGCGCCATCATTCAAACTTACGAGAAACACGCCAAAAAAAGTCCGTCCAGTCGGAGGGAGAGTCTATCCTCACTGGTCAGACATTACCTTGGTCTTTTAACCGAGCCCGAGAAAAAAAGACAGGTCGGCGCGCGCATGGCCTCCGCCGCGGAAGATGCCAAAAAAGTCGCGGCAGAAGTCATCGCCGCACTTCCGGAACAATGGTTGAACGGAAAAATACTTGCCTGGAAATTATTAGATTTTTCTCCCGACGATCACTTGAACCCCCTGTTTCCCTATTTCAGATTTATCGTAAATCGGGGGGATGGTTCCGAGGACATTCGCTTGGTGGTGTGCGATACGGAGGGACGAAAGATCCTGCTGGATAGGCCTGTACGATCCTTCGACCGACGCGAACCATGGAAAAATATCCAACTCGTCGGTTTTGGAAACACGGCGACTGTTTTGATCGACCGCGTTCAGCACCCATTGCCCGCGCGACCCGCGGCCATGGATGCCCGCGAATGGAAATTGTTGAAGACCAGAAAACTCCACGAAGTAGTCGATGCGAGAATTAAGATCAAATTAATGAACTATTTTAGGCTTCATTCCGGATCCGCTCAGGTGACTCGTCTCTCTTCATTTCCGATCATAGGCCTTCTAGCCTCTGATGCGATAGCAAATATTCTGTTGAATGTGATGATCCAAAACCGAACCAGCCCCACTCCCGAATCCTTTTTGAAGGAAGCCGTAAGCGCGTTGGCGGTTGTTTTTGATGCGGTGCCGGCCGCAGATCGGATAGCCGTATTTGGCAGAATCGATAAGTGGTGCACGATGGAAAGACAAGAGGGAGAGTCTAGCTTAAGTCGTCTTGCATGGCTGCAGGTTATGATTAGGGCGATCGCCCAGAGAGAGGTAAAAAATCCCAATGCGGCCGCCGAGTTTATTTTAAAAAAGCTTACCTTGGAGGGATGGGCTCGATTCAATGGCGCGCGCATGGCCTCCGCCGCGGAAGATGCCAAAAAAGTCGCCGCGGAAGTCATCGCCGCCCTTCCGGAGCAGGTTTTAAACGGTAAGGTTTTATTTTGGCAAACCCTTAAAATTCCTCCATACAATAGATTGATGCCCGCCTATCCCTACCTTAAGTTCATAGTTAAGAGAGGCAACGGACCGGAGGATATCCGATTGGTGGTTTGTGATATCTTCGGGAAAAAGATCGTCCTTGATGAACCGATCCCCTTGTTTGAAGTCACAAGGCCTTGGGACCGCATTGCTCAGATCATGAGCGGAGGCAAGCCGCATATCGTGATCCGCCAGAAGGACGGATCGGTCAAGGAGCACGAATTACCTGTTTACAACAGTGACGACCGAATTCCCCAAGCCCGGCTTGATAGCATCGAAGGAAGGGCCGATGACGAAATATTTGATCCACAAATACGAACAAAGCTAATGAGCTATTTTGTTTTTCATTCCGGAATGTCCAAGCCAGTCCCAGCTGGAGCGACGCTAGATAAAATCGGTAAGATCTTAATCAACCTTCTTAATCAAAACCGCTCCGCCGCGAATCCGGATATCAAGCTCAGAGAGGCGGTGAGCTCCCTTGCCCTCGCATACGAGTCCGTACCTGAAAAAATGCTATTTGAGTTGTTCGTGCGGATCGAATGGTGGTGTTTTGAAAAGAGAAAGGCCGGTGAAAGTATTTCTGACGCGCTTGCCTGGCTGCGAAAGTCCCTGCTCGCAATCTCTCAACGCGCCGCCAAAGATCCTCAAGTAGCGGCCGATTTTATTTTGGATGAATTTTCCATTCCAGCCTGGGGGCGTGCTCATGTCGCGCGATTAGCCCAAAAGGTCCGATCGCGATCGATCGACGCGCAGGCCTATCGTTGGATCCGGGATCTTGAGGGGCTGCCGCGCGATACGCATGCGGGGGATATCCCATCGGCCGATACCAGACTAACGGCATTTGCCGGATCTGGGCTAATGCAGGGCACATCTTACTCGATCTCAGTCAACGGCGGAATTGCCAATGTGACGATGGGGCCGACGATTTTTGTATCGACGCCGTTCGGAGCACGGGTCGCACAGACGACACTATTTGTAGGCGGCGGAACACCCATCCAAGTCGTTCAAGGCGGCTCATCATTTACTGGAACACCTGCGCCGAGCGAATCAACCGCTGAAGAAAAAAACACTTTGCGGGCGATGGCCGTTTTAGAGCGCCGCGCCGTTGAGCCGACAATCGTACAGAGGAGTTTTGACCGCTTGTCTCAGGAACCAGCCGCGCTGGGTGAATACCTTCGGCAAGCCTTGGCGATCAATTTAAGGTTGGCCCGCAGGGGCGTTCCGGTGCGTGTGGTTCCGGTGATGTCGGCTGCGCGGTTGGCTGAGATCCAAACCACGGATCCGACCGCGTTCGCGCTGATCTCCAAATGGACGCAGACGCTTCGAAAACCCGGTGAACGGGAAATTTATATTTCGGATTCCGAAGACCCGCGATTTAAAACCGCGATCGATGGAATATTTAGAAACGCACAGGGTGAGCGGACCGGATATATTTTGGCTCCATTATCGGATCCGAGCGAAGGGGTGAACCTGCCGATCGAAGTGGCCGCGGCCGCGCTCGTGTCTCATCACTCCGAGGCCACTCCCTTGAGCCAACCCGAGATCGCATATCTTCGTAACTTATTTGGAACCAATGAGTTGGGATTAAATGATATCGAGCGGCTTCAAACCGGCGATCTGTCGGATTCATTCTGGAGCCGTGCGCGATCCCTCTTCGTCCTTCCTATCATTAGGGGCATATTGGCCGAAAAGCTGCGTCAAACCCTCGCCCGCATCACGGCCGTCATGCTCTCCGCCTAATTATTCAGTCGTCATTTGACCCCGCGCTTCCAAGCGGGTGTATAATAATTCCAGGTTTTTAAGTATTATTTTCCTGCGTTGCTCGCGATTCGTTACGCTCATACGCGCGAATCCGATTCATACCAAGTGGGTGTTGAAATTTCGGTGCGGACAGGCCCGACGATCTTGTCGGGTAGGAAGCATCGGAACTAGGTACCCGCCCTGTTAAAACAGGGATTCTGCCGGGCGTAACACACGGCAACGCGGGTCTATTTTTATTTTTTCGATGAAACCGCGTCATCTGCTTCGTTGCGGCTGCGCTCGCATAGGATGACTATGCGTCGCTTGCCGCGCCTCGCATCTGACGCGGTTTGATCGAAAAAATGTGTTAGTGCGACCCGACCCGACCAGCTCGCGCTTCGCGCGCAACCCAACCCAACCCGACCCGACCAGCTCGCGCTTCGCGCGCAGACCGAATGCCCCTGCTTGAATAATCCATGAAACCATGTATCCTATAAGTAAGGAAACATGGAAAGGAGACCTTTATGAATTGGTTGACGGCTACGGTTGGGACTAAAGGGCAGATCACCCTTCCTAAAAAAGTGCGGCAAGCTATCGGCGCGGTGCATCCGGGAGATCTCGTCGGATTTTTGGTGGACGAAAACGGAGGAGTCGTTAAGATCGTCCGCATGGACGTGCGGCCGGCAGAAGAATCCTATACGGCGGAAGAAATGCGCAAATTGGTCGGACTGGCAAAGGAAAAGGGCGGCAAAACTTTTGGCTCGTCCAAGGATTTTTTAAAGCATTTGGATCGAATGTAAAACATGCGGTATCGGCTCACTCCGTCGTATGAGCGGCGCTTCAAGTCGCTTCCTGGCGACCGGAAAGAAAAGGTCCGAAAAGCGCTCAGGATGCTTGCGGCACTTTTTGAGACCGGCGAAATGCCGGCCGGGCTTGGTCTGAAGTCTTTGACCGCGGGCGTGTGGGAAGTTCGAGCAGGCCTTGCCGATCGGGTTCTGTTCCAAAAAAACGCGGATCTTGTCGAATTTTTGATCGTTGGCACACACGATGAAGTTCGAAAATATTTAAAAGAAAGATAACTTGGATCTATTTGAAACCACTCCTCAGGATTCTAAGAAATATGAGCCGCTGGCCAGCAGGATGCGGCCGCGGAATCTAAGTGAATTCTTTGGGCAGAAGCATATTCTGAAGGATGGGGCGCTTTTGCGGCGTGTGATCGAGACGGATCGGCTTTCTTCCATCATCTTGTACGGCCCGCCCGGTTGCGGTAAGACGACACTCGCGCTGATTATTTCCAAGGAGACGAAGAGTTTTTTTGAATCGGTGAACGCGGTGTCGTCGGGCGTCGCGGACCTCAGAAAGGTGCTCGACAAGGCCAAGACAAATCTCAAGGCGTTCAACAAACGCACGATACTTTTTATCGACGAGATCCACCGGTTCAGCCGCTCCCAGCAGGATGTGCTGATGCCGGATGTGGAGCGGGGGAATCCGCTGCTCATCGGCGCGACGACGCAGAATCCATTTTTTGCGATCAACTCGCCGCTATTATCGCGGTCGCTCGTGTTTGAGCTTAAGCCGCTTGGGGAAGAGGATATTCTGGATGTGCTGAACCGAGCGCTCTCCGATAAGGAGCGCGGACTTGGAAAATATCAGGCGCGGATGGACCGGGAGGCGCTGAAGTTTTTGGCATCGGTGTGCGAAGGGGACGCGCGGCGGGCGCTGAACGCGCTCGAAGTGGGAGTGCTGTCCACACCGCCGGGCAAGGACGGCGTGATCGATTTTTCTCTCGCAGTCGCCCAGGACTCGGTCCAGAAAAAAGCCGTTCGGTATGATCAGGACGGGGATGAGCATTACGACCACGCCTCCGCGTTCATCAAGTCGATGCGCGGTTCGGACCCGGACGCGGCGATCTATTACCTGGCGAAGATGCTGTACGCGGGCGAGGACCCCCGCTTCGTTGCGCGGCGGCTCGTGATCTGCGCGGCGGAGGATGTCGGTAACGCCGACCCCCAAGCGCTAGTCATCGCCAACGCCGCTCTGCAAGCGTCGGAATTTATCGGCATGCCCGAGGCGCGCATCCCGCTCGCCCAAGCCACGACCTACATCGCTTGCGCGCCCAAATCGAACGCCGCCTACCTAGCCATCGATAAAGCGATGAAGGACGTCGAAGAAGGCCGGTCGTTGGAAGTGCCCGCCCACCTCAAAGACTCTCACTACAAAGGCGCCCAAAGCCTGGGGCGCGGAGTGGGTTACCAATACGCGCACGACCATCCCGGCCATCACGTCGCCCAGGAATACCTGACCGAAGCCCGCCGCTACTATGAGCCAACCCGGCAGGGGCTCGAAAACACCTTCCGAGACTATTTGGAGCAAATTCGGGGGTCCGCCGGGAAGCCAAGCAAAACAATATAACCTTGAGAGTAATTTAACGAGAAATATAAGAATTTAACCATTTCAAAACAAAGCTCTCCAAACCGGTTTTTCCTCAATGTGAAGCCTTGAATAACACCCCCCAGCCCAGTATACTTGCAGCCAAATTACCATTGATGATGATTTGAATTTTGCACGCCATTTTCTGTCTAAACGCCAAGACTTTAGGAAATATTAAAAAGTTTTTATCCACATAAATATTAGTTTATATGAGAAGCTCTATCAGCTTAATTCACGCAAATAACCCGAAGTTCAAATCCCGGCACAATCGCTTCAGTCGCGTGACCTCGGTTGTCGCCTTGGCGGCATTTGGATGGCAGAACCTGGCCGGCGCAGAGGCCGCTTTGGATTGGAGCCGGGCTGCCGCCGTACGACCGCAAGTCGGAACGGCCGCCTCAATCCAAATTCCTCATGACGCCGGGTTCACTCGGACGGCCATCGACGGCTCGGACCGGCTCGTCATCAACATTCAGGACGCCCACCACAAACTCGGCGCGCAGCAGAGCATTGCCCGGATCCTCGACGGACTGGCGCAAAAATACGATCTGCGCCTCATCTCGCTGGAAGGCGCCTCCGGACGCGTTGACACTTCGCTTCTGTCGAGCTTTCCGGTAGAGGATGCCCGCCGCGCCGCCGGAGAATACCTGCTAGGCCAGGGACGCATCTCCGCGGGCGAATTTTATTCCATCACCACCGACAAGGACATCCGGCTCTATGGCGCGGAAGACCAGGGCCTGTACGATGCCAATCTCAAGGCCTTCCAAACGATCGTCGAGATGAGTCCCGACGTTCGACGCTCCGTGGACGCGCTCATGTCGACGGTGACGCGGCTGGAAGAAAAGGTCTACTCCCCACGGCTGTTGGAACTCAACCGCCAGCATCTCCTGCACCGCAAAGGCCAAATAAACTTTTCGGACTACTGGCAGTCGTTTTTGGCTGCCGGAACCGGAAAAAACGTCGATCACCAAAATTATCCCGAGCTCTCCAAGATGGCCGAGGTGATGAAGCTCGAAGGTCAAATCAATTTTGAAGAAGCCGCCGACCAACGCGACGCCCTCTTGAGACTTCTTGGAAAATTGCTGGAAAAAACCGATTTGGAGCGGCTGACGGCGGACGCGCTTCGGTTCAAACAGAACCGCCTCGCGCCGGGCGAATTCCATCGCGTTCTGTGCGCCGCGGCTGAAAAGGCCTCGATCGCTCCGGATCTGTATCCGGCGGTGATCCGTTACGCGGAATACGTTCAGCGGTACGAGTCCGTCGACCTGTCCGCTTTTTTACAGGCAACGGAACAATATGAAGCGGCCGTTCGCGTCGCCTGGACCGTCACCGCAGCGGAGCGTGAGGTCGCTGAGCTCAAGCGGCGCGCGGGTTTCTTGGCCCGATTGCTGGATACGCAGATGACGAGCGGCGACTACGGATCATTTGAAGCGCATCGCGACAACTTCAGCGTGGCGGCGGTCCGTCCGCAGCTGGAGGCGTTGGCCGCGCGGCATGG
>JAGVCY010000215.1 GCA_020058965.1 Candidatus Omnitrophota bacterium
CTTCGGATCGAACTCCGCATGGACGATGAGGAAGCTTTTCTCGAGCGATGCTTCAACGTCGCCAAACGTTGATTCAAAAACTGCCCGACCTTGCGCTGCTGACCGCGCTCCGCGCTTTGGCCTTTGCGCTCTGGCCCTGGCCGATGCGCTGGAGGATCGGGCTGGGCGGCGCGGCGGGCTGGCTTGCAGGCCGTCTGTCCAAACGCCGAGCCCTCGCGCTCAACAACTTGAAGCGTGTTTTTTCTTCCGACCCGTCCAAAACCCGCCGCGCGCTTTTCTCCATCCTGGATGATTCCTACCGCGACCTTGGCCGCACCTTCATCGAATTTTTGATGAGTCCAACGCTCTCGAGCGAATACATCGAAAGTCATATCGCGGTTGAAGGCGACGACCGACTTGCTCAAATGGTGAGTGAGGGTAAGGGAGTCGTGTTGTTTACCGGGCACTTTGGAAATTGGGAATTTTTGAACCTGATGGCAAGTACTCGGGGTTATCGCCTTGCGGTTTTAGCCCGATTGCAAAAACTGCACCGAACGGACGCGTTTTTAAACGGCTTGCGCGAAAAGCGGGGTGCCCGGGTTGTTTTACGCGGCATGGAGACGAGACACTTGTACCGCGTGCTTAAAGCGGGCGGCTTGGCCGGTATATTGGCCGATCAGGACGGAGGAACCGAAGGTATTCATGCTCCGCTTTTTGGCCGGGCATCCTCGTATCCTCGGGGGATCGCGCGATTTACTTTTGTCACGGGCGCGCCAGCGGTGCCGGTGTTTTCGGTTCGGGTAGCGCCGGACCGGCACCGGATATTTATCGGATCCGAGATACGGCTGCGGCCCGGTGAAGCGGAAGCTATTTTTGAACAGCGGGCCGTCGCTGAGTTTTCGCGTCAACTCGAAGGGATGGTCTTAAAATATCCTACGCAATGGCTGTGGGCGCATCGGCGTTGGAAATCGAGTCCCGAGCGGGATGTGCTGGTGCTGGATGACGGACGCAAAGGCCATGTGAATCAGTCGTTGGCACTGGCCTCCCGCGTGGCGGATCATCGCGGAAATAAGAGCACAACCCGGGTGCAGACACTGAGCGTGGAGTATCGATCAAGTGGAACTCGTGCACTATTAACGCTTTATGGAATTCTGACTCGCGGACGGCTCTGGGGTGGGATGCGTTTGGCGCGATGGGCGCTGACGGATGTGAGTTACCGGGCGCTTTCGACCGCGCCGGCGGACGCGGTGATTTCATGCGGATCCGGAACGGAAGCGGTGAATCTCATAGTCGCGGCCGACTGCCGGGCTCGGGCCTGCTACATCCACAAGCCGCAATTTGGGCGGAGCCGGTTTGCGGCCGTGATGGCACCCGGCCATGACCGGCTTCGCCAGGAGCGGAAGACCGTTCAATTGCCCGGGGCCGTGAGCTTCGTGAACCGACAGCGGCTGGAGGAACTTCGGGCTGCGGCAAGAGCGAAGGTCGGTATCGAACCGGAGGATCGCGTGTTGGCTTTTTTGGTTGGCGGGCCGTCCAAGATGGCGCCCTGGGATTTCAAGACACTGGAGCGGGCATTTTTTGGCTTGCGAGAAATCCTTCAGGAGCTTAAGCTTTACCTTGTGGCGACCACTTCGCGCCGAACCGATTCGGCGACGGAGGCAGCATTTGAAAGCAGTTTTGTCGGTGCGCCGTTGTGCGCCGTTGCGCTGATTGCAAACCGCGAGAATCCCGCAGGCGCGTATGAGGGCATTCTGGCTGCTGCGGATTGCATCCTGGTCACAGCCGATTCCGTATCCATGGTTTCGGAGGCGGTGTCGACCGGAAAGCCGGTGGGGGTTATCGTGGCCGGTGATCGCGCGTTCATGGCGCCCAAGTTCAGGCGCTTCCTGGACGAGCAGATTCGGATGGAGCTGGTAACCGAAGTGACCCCGGATCATTTACGAAATTTTTTACATAGCGCTTGGACACAGAGAGCGGCATCGGACGCGGGCGAAGACCCTCTCAGCCGCGCCGCGGCTCTGCTAGCGCTCTAGCAGTCTGCTGCGTGAAGGGGTTTTTGGCAGTCTGCTGGCAATTGGTTGTTGTAAACGGAAGAAATTTTTTTAAAAAATGAATATCCTTCAAATTGTTCCTGAATTAAGATCCGGCGGCGTCGAACGCGGAACGGTCGATTTTGCAAAATATCTGTTGATGCAAAATCACGGTTCGTTTGTTGTTTCAGCCGGCGGTTCGCTTGTTGCAGACCTTGAAAGCGCGGGGGTCAAGCACATCACGCTGCCGGTGCATAAAAAATCCCTGTTCTCAATCATGCGTCAGATCTCCGCCCTCACTCGGATTTTGAGAGACGAAAAAATTGACCTGGTGCACGCCCGCAGCCGCGTGCCGGCTTGGATCGCTTTTTTTGCCTGTCGCAGGATCGGTATTCCCATGGTGACCACCTGCCACGGTGTTTACAGCACGCACGCGTTCAGCCGTATCATGGGCTGGGGCAAATATGTGATCGTGATCAGTCATGCGGTCAGCCGTCATATGAAAGAATCTTTTGGCGTTCCCCATCACCGGATTCGTTTGATCCATCGCGGGGTCAACCTCAAAGAGTTCAATATCGACTCCGACTCCAAGCCACCCAAAGAACCGCAATCAGCGATTATTGGAATTGTCGGACGCGTGACGCCCATCAAGGGTCATCGCGTGATGCTCAAGGCGATGGCTCGCATCGCGCGCGTACATCCCGACGCCAGGTTGTGGGTGATCGGGGATTCTCCGCGTCCGCGCTACATGGACGAACTCAAGTTGATGGTCCGCAAGCTGGACTTGCAAAACCATGTTGAGTTCATGGGCACACGGCAGGATATTCCGGCTTTGATGAGCCGGATGAGCATGCTGGTTGCGCCCGCAATCGGCGAAGAGGCGTTTGGCCGCGTGCTGATCGAGGCGGGGGCTTGCGGAGTTCCGGTGATCGCCAGCCGCATCGGCGGAATCGTCGATGTTATCCGGCACGGCACGGACGGAATTCTGGTCCCGGCAGGGGATGCGTCGGCATTGGCCGAAAACATTATTGCCTATCTCAAGGAGCCGGAATACGCGGCCCGGCTGGCGGCGAGTCTTCGCAGGCGGGTTAAGGAAGAATTCAACGACCGAGTGATGTTCGAAAAAACGATCGGCGTGTACCGCGAAACGCTGGAACGAAAAAAAATATTAGTGATCAAGTTAAGCGCGCTGGGCGATGTGATCTTGAGCACACCGTCTTTTAGAGCTGTGCGTCAGCAATATCCGCAGGCCCGCATCGTCGCTCTGGTCGAGCGCGCGGCTTATCCGGCGCTTAAGGCCTGCCCCTATGTGGATGATGTGCTTTCGTACGAAAAATTCGGCAAAAATGATGTTCGGTCCATTCTCAAGCTGGGGCGATTGTTGGCCCGGGAGCAGTTTGATATTTCCATCGACCTTCAGAACAATCGACTTTCGCATCTAATGTCCTACCTTTCGGGAGCGCATACCCGCGTTGGGTATGCCAACAAGCGGCTCGACCTGTTTTTAAACCGGCCGGTTAAGGATTTGCGACCGGTGGTCGGACCGGTGGAACATCAATTTCAACTTTTAGATCAGCTGGGCATCGCGCATCCTGATATTCGTCCGGAGCTATCGGCGGACCGCGTCGATGAGGACGCCATCAAGGCTTTTCTGCGCGAAAACTGGCTCGGCGACAACCAAACCCTCGTGGGCATCAATCCCGGATCCAGTCCGCTCTGGAAAACAAAGCAATGGCCTCAGGAGGCCTTTGTTGAATTATGCGACGCGCTCGCCCGGCAAAATATCCGCGTCGTCATCACCGGAACCAAGGATGATCTGCCCATCGCCGAAGCGATCGCGCGCCAAACCCGGACCCGACCGATCATCGCGGCCGGCCGCACCACCGTGGGTGAATTGATCGCACTGATCCGCGTTTGCAAAGTTTTTGTCACATCTGATTCCGCACCCATGCATATCGCAACCGCGGTCGGCACGCCCGTTGTGGCGATCTTCGGCCCCACGGACCCTCGTCGTCATGTCGCCCCCGGCCGTTCGCCGATCTCAGTGATCCGCAAAGAAGTAAAATGCAGCCCCTGTTATCTAAAAAAATGCCCCATCGGACTGATCTGCATGCGCCAAATCCTTCCAGATGAAGTCTTGGAGCGGGTGGTCGCGCTGCTTCACCCCGAAGAGGGGAACGCGCGTTCCGTTGAAGACGCGCCCGTGAGAGCGGGCTTGGATTCCTGAAGATTTTATTGCTCGCCAATCACGCCAGGCGCGGCGGGATCACGACTTATTTAATTTTGCTTTCGAGAGAACTTGTTCGACGGGGGCATCGCGTGCTGGTCGTGACAGGAGGCGGGGAAGCCGTTCATCAGATCACGGACGGCGGAGCCGAACACCGGACTCTGTTCTTGGACACAAGCTCCGAGCTCAATCCGCGCTTATGGGGCTCTGCCGCAAAACTCCGCGATTGGATCAAGCGGGAGGAATGGCAGGTGGTCCACGCTCAAACACGCGTGACTCAAGGTGTTTCGCTTGCGGCCACCCTCGGTTTGGGAGTTCCCCGCGTCACGACCTGTCATGGTTTTTTTAAGACGCGGATTTTGCGCAAATGTTTTCCGTGGTGGGGCGATCGGGTGATCGCGATCAGCGGCGCGGTTGAACGCCACTTGCGGATCGATTGGGGGATAAAACCAGAGCGCATCCGACTCGTCCGTCATGGAGTCGAAAAGCGGGTGGAGGACGAGGCGCTTCCCGCCCTTCGGCTGCAGGGCCGAGCCGAGCTCAAGGTCTTGGACGCAATCACCGTGGTTGGAGCGCTCGGACGGATTTCGCCGGTCAAGGGATACTTGATTTTGGTGGATGCGATGGCTCTTCTCAGGGACTTGCCGATCGAATTGGTGCTGATCGGCGATGGGCCGGCGGCGAGCGAACTGGACGCACGCATTCGGGATTTGGGGCTTATTGGCCGTATTCGCCGCATGGCTTCGATGCCGAATCACCATGTTATACTGCATGCGTTTGATATTTTTTGCGCACCTTCGCTTCAGGAAGGTCTCGGGCTTTCGATCCTAGATGCTATGGCCCGTGGAACACCCGTCGTCGCATCCCGTGTTGGTGGCATTCCTGACCTCATCCGAGACGAGTCAACCGGACGATTGGTTCCTCCGGGTGACGCCGCGGCGTTGGCCGGTGCCATTCGCTCCATGGCGTTGGATCCGGAAGGCCGGATTCAGACGGGTTTGAAGGCGAAGCGCTTCGTGGAGCGAACCTTCACGATCAACGACATGATGGACGGAACCGAAAGCGTTTATGATGAGCTTATTCGCACCAAAAAAATTTAATGGCAGGGATTGAAGTGAATCTAAGAGCCCGACTTGTGCATTGGATATCGCGCATTCGGATCAAGCGATGGATTGTTGCGCTGGCGGTGTTGTTGGCCGGTTTTGCATTTATGTCCCGCGCTTACACGACCCCGATTCTGATGTATCACCACATTGACGAGCGCGCGCAGGAATGGAAATTGAGTGTTTCGCCCGAAAGTTTTTCCCGTCAAATGGAATTTTTAAAAGCCCATCAATACCGTGTGCTCTCCTTATCCGACTACATCGACAGGATCAAGAATAAAAAGCAGATTCCGCACAAAAGCGTCGTAATTACATTCGACGACGGGTATGACAATAATTTTTTGGAGGCATTTCCGGTCCTGAAAAAAATGGGTTTTCCGGCGATTATTTTTATCCAGGTGGACGGCGTGGGCCGAAGAGGCTATATGAGCTGGGATGACATCGTGATTTTGCTCGAAAACGGTATCGACATCGGCAGCCACACGGTGCATCATGGATTTTTACCCGATCTCTCGGCCGAAGACGCGCGCAATGAGATTTATGAATCCAAGGCGGTTCTCGAAAGCCGACTCCAGCGGCCTATCCCTCTTTTTAGTTATCCAGGCGGGGGATTCACGCCGGCCGTTCGTCAACAGGTCATTGACGCGGGGTACCTGGGCGCGACGGCGACTCATCCCGGCCGCGAATATCCCAATCTGGACCCGTACGCTCTCAAGCGCATTCGCATTAGCCGCACCTCGGATAATTTATTTGTGTTCTGGCTTCAGCTCAGCGGGTTTTACACCCTTTACGAGGAAATTCGGGGCTGACATGAGCCCCTCCACATCACCCGCCGTCCGGACTCCCCGAATCTTGATCGTCGGGGTGGATTGGTTGGGGGACGCGCTTTTTATGACGCCTGTGTTCAGGGCGCTCCGGCGGCGCTGGCCGGATGCTTTTTTGGCCGTTAGCACTGCTTCGCGCAACCTGCCGGTTCTCGCCCGCTGCTCCTATTTGGATGAAGTCATTCCCTACGATGAGGCGCCTTTTCTGTTGAGTCTGCATACCCAGGCCGGTTTATCGGCAAAGTTCCGGTCGCTCAATTTTGACACCGCGGTTTTTTTACATCGGTCTTTCACTCGCGCATTGGCCGCGGCGCTGGCCGGAATTCCGCGGCGCGCGGGATTCAAAAATTTTAAAAGGGATTGGCTTTTGACCGAACTGCTGGATCGGCCGAAGGAGTCCTTGCACCGCATCGACCAATATTTATCAATTCTCCAAAATATGGGCGTTCCCGTTGTCGGCAGGGAGCCCGAGCTGACGCTTTTGGAGGAGGACCGGGCGGAGTGGATGCGGGCTGCGGCAAGATCGGGTTGGGATTTAACGGGTTCTGATGAGCGGCGGCAGTATGTGGCGCTTCACCCCGGTGGAAATTGGGATCTGAAGCGCTGGCCGATCGAGCGGTTCGCTGACTTGGCGCGGCGGGCATCCGCGCGCGGCTGGAGGGTGGCGGTTTGCGGCTCCGCGCACGAAGCGCATTTGGGTCAGGCGATTGAAGCGGCCGCGCCGGGCGGGCGCGTGGTTTCGTTTTGCGGGAAGACCGAATTCGGCGGGTTGGCAGGATTGTTGGCCGGTGCGCGGCTCGTGATCTCAAATGACTCGGGGCCTTTGCATGTGGCGGCCGCGCTTGGGACGCCGGCGGTGGGCCTGTTTGGACCGACGCTACCCCAGCGGACGGGTCCGGTGACGCGGTCCCGGGTTAAAATGATCCATAAAGACTTCGGATGCGAACTGCCCTGCACTTTTAAGGCATGCAATAATCGGGTCTGTCTCGACTACTTATCAATCGATGAAGCGGCACGGGCGGCGGACGAGGTTTTGGGAGAGCAACTATTTACATGAGCTCTAAAAAATCTTCGGCACAGCGGATTTTGTTCGTCAGCTTTTCAAATTTAGGCGATGCGGTCCTTTCGCTCCCGGCGCTGGACGCGCTGATTCATTATTGCCCTGATGCCGAAGTGGATGTGGTCTGCGGTCCAGGCGCGCGCTGCGTGTTTGAAGGGCGGACCGATATCCGCACGGTCTACGCGGACGCCAAGCGTCCCTTTGGCGCGCGCATTCGCTTATGGCTGCAGCTTAAAAAAAATCGTTATGACCGCGTGATCGATCTTCGGAAGTCAGTTTTTGGGCTTCTCGGCCGGCAAAAGGGCCCTTTCTGGATCGAAAAAGCCGTGCATATGCGGGATCGCCACCTCAATGTCATCAAAGCGCTCGGATTCAATGTCGAGCCGTTTCGTATCGGAAGCGGCCGCGCGGTGCCGCCGGATGGATTGACCGGGCAGATGATCGTGATCGCGCCCGGCTCCAAATCATCGACCAAAGAATGGCCGCTCGAGAACTTTGCGGCATTGGCTGACCGGCTGATAGCCGATGACGCGATCGAAATTGTATGGATCGGCGACCAGCGGGAGCGGCCCCGCGTGGACGCGATCCGCGCCCAGATGAAACATCCCAGCGTCAATTTGGCGGGTCAGCTGGAGTGGGCGGATACGCTCACACTGATCAAAAACTCCGCGCTTGTCATCACCAACGACTCCGCCCCGCTCCACGCCTCCGACCATCTGGGAAAAAAAACTCTCGCCATTTTTGGTCCTACGGATCCCGCCCGCTACGGTCCTCAGGGAACACAGGAAGGCATTCTTTTTAGCGGCCGCTTCTGTTCGCCTTGCGATCAGGCGCAATGCCGGTACGGCCACCGGAACTGCCTCAGTGACATCACCGTTGATGAGGCTCACCGACGCGCGTGCCGCTTGCTGGAGGACGCGCCCGAACGCGGCGTTCCCAATGTGCTGGTGGTGCGGCTGGATCGTATCGGTGATGTGATGCTTTCGTTCCCGGCCGTGCGGGCGATCCGCGAAAAATATCCGCTCGCCCGTATCACATGGCTCGTGCGTCCGCACGCGCGGGACCTCGTGGAGCGCTGTCCTGATTCGGACGCGGTGCTGGTGTACGATTACGGCCGTTCGGGGGAACATCGTTCCCTGTTCGGGTATTTTTCGCTCGTGCGCCAAATGATGCGCCGCAGATTTGACCAGGTCTTTGTTCTGCACCCGACCTTGCGTTCCCACTTGTTGACCGCTTTGTCGGGGATTCCGTATCGCGCAGGGTATGCGGTTGAAGGCGGCGCGCTGTTGACGCACAAGATTCTCGATCTGAGGAGTGACGGGTATCAGCACGAAAGCCGCTATGCGATGGATGTGGTGCGCTCACTCGGAGTTCCTCCGGTGAACGAGGAAGCGAAGCTTCTGATATTTGATGCGGATCGGCGGGCCGCCCGAGCCCTTCTGACGGCCCGCGGAATTATGCCGGAAGAGCCCTATGCGGTTTTTCACGCGGCGTCCTCCAGCATTTCCAAGTGTTGGCCGAGGGAGTATTTTGCTCAATTGGGCCGCGAGATTGCTCAAAAACACGGACTTAAGATCGTATTGGCCGGCGATGAGGCAAGCGCCGGAACCAATGCCTGGCTGACGGAACAAATCTTGGGAGCGGTTGATTTGTCCGGTAAAACTCCGCTGATGGTTCTGGCCGCGCTCTGCGGTTCCGCGTCTGTGGTGGTCTCGAATGACTCAGGCCCGTCTCATGTGGCTGCCGCTTCCGGCGCAGCGGTGATCAGTATTTTTGGCCGCAAGGAAAAGGGCCTGAGCGAGAGGCGCTGGCGGCCGATGGGCCCGCGCTCGATAGCGTTGCGGAAAGAAATTGGCTGCGTGGTCTGTTTGGCCGACCGCTGCACGATTGGTTTTGAGTGCCTGCGCGCGCTCACTTCGGCGGATGTGATGCGGGCGGTCGATGGGATTCTGGCAAATGTTTGCCAAAACCTTGCACATCAGCGACAATAAACTTTTATCACCCATCAGCATCAATCGGAAGGGTTCATGGATAACATTCAATCGATGGATTACGCACGGCTTAAAAATGCCGTAAGCCGCTTCGGGAGCGTCAAAGTCCTCGTGATCGGCGACTTGATTCTGGACGAGTTTATTTGGGGGCAGGTGACGCGCATTTCGCCGGAGGCGCCGATCCCGGTCGTGTGGGTGAAGTCCGAAAGTTTTGTTCCCGGCGGCGCCTGCAATGTCGCGAACAATATCCGCGCGCTCGGCGGTCAGGCCGGAGTCATCGGAGTGATCGGTTCCGAGGGCCGCGGCCGCATGTTGTTGGAACTCCTCCAAAAAACCGGCATCGAAACCACCGGAATCATCAAGGACCCGGCCCGGCCCACCACGCTTAAAACGCGCGTCGTCGCGCATCATCAGCAGGTGGTTCGCATCGACCGCGAGGAAGTTGCCCCCCTGAGCCGCGAAGTTCAGAAAAAAATACTCACCGATGTCAAACGCCGCATCCGCTCATTCGACGCGATTTGCGTCGAGGATTATGGAAAGGGTGTCATCACCCCGGAACTCGTTCAGGAAATCGTCCGCCTGTCGCGCCGTTACGGCAAAATTATCACCGTGGATCCTAAAGAAAGCCATTTGTCCTATTACCGCGGCGTCAGCTGCATCACTCCGAACCATCACGAGGCATCCACGCTGGCCAAAATTATCATCCGTGATGACGCGTCGCTCACCCGTGCCGGCCAAAAACTCTTGCGGGTTTTGGAATGCCAGAATGTCCTGATCACGAGAGGGGAGAACGGGATGTGTCTCTTTCAAAAGGGACTTAAACCTGTTAAAATTCCGACTTTGGCGCAGGATGTCTTTGATGTTTCGGGTGCGGGCGATACGGTGATCGGCACTTACACTTTGGCGCTTGCGTCCAAGGCTTCCGCGATCGAAGCGGCTCATTTGGCGAACTGCGCCGCCGGGATCGTGGTGGGCAAGGTCGGTACCGCCACCGTGACTCAAGGCGAGCTTTTGGCCCGCGTCCGCCAGCTGTTGTCCGTGACCGTTTAACCAAAAGTACCAGGCACCTACTTCATGCAAACGATTGGCGTTATTCCAGCCCGATTAGGATCGACCCGCTTGGCCCGTAAAGTTCTAATGGATCTCGGCGGCAAGCCCGTAATTCAACATGTGTATGAGCGCACCCGCAAATCCCGGCTGTTGGATGATGTGATCGTGGCTTGCGATGATGCCGAGATCATGGCTGTGGTCCGCGGGTTCGGCGGCAAGGCCGTCCTCACCTCCAAGGACCACACCACCGGCACGGACCGCCTGGCGGAAGTTGTGAACGACCTGGATGTTAAAATTATCGTCAATATTCAGGGCGACGAACCCTTTGTGAACCCGCTCACCATCGACGACCTGGTGACGCTCATGCAAAAAGAAGAACAAACCGTCATGGCGACGGTCGTCAAAAAATCCACTGACTTTGAGGAATTCCGCAAACCCGACGTCGTGAAGGCGGTTCTGGACGACGAAGGTCATGTGCTTTACTTTTCGCGGATGCCGATCCCGTCGTTTTTGAAAGAAGGCGAATCATTTTACAAGCACATCGGCCTGTACGCGTTCACCAAGGATTTTTTATTCACTTTTAAAAAAATGCCGCCTTCGTTTTTGGAGCGGCACGAGCGCCTGGAGCAGTTGCGCGCGCTCGAAAACGGCTATCGAATCAAGGCGATCGAAACAACTTTTGAGACCATTGGAATCGACACGCCCGAAGACCTGGAGCGAGCGCGAACCCTATTGGCCAAACAGGAATCCGCGTCCTAAAAGGAAAATAATCATGGCCAGCGACCCAAAAATTTCAAAATATTTGTTTGTGACCGGCGGCGTTGTTTCAAGTCTCGGCAAGGGCGTCGCCTCCGCATCGCTCGGAAAACTGCTGGAGGCCCGCGGATTCAGGGTCACGATCATCAAATGCGACCCCTACCTCAATGTCGATCCGGGCACGATGAACCCGTATCAGCACGGGGAAGTGTATGTGACCCAGGACGGCGCCGAAACGGACTTGGATTTGGGTCATTACGAACGCTTTATTTCTTCCACGATGACCGCCGCCAATAACATCACCGCCGGAAAAATATATCACTCGGTGATCACCAAGGAACGCCGTGGAGAGTACCTGGGCGCGACCGTGCAGGTGATCCCGCATGTGACGGATGAGATCAAGGGATTCTTGCGTCGAATTTCGGCCGAAAAGACTTATGACTTTGTTATTTGTGAAATCGGCGGCACGGTTGGTGACATTGAATCGCTGCCGTTCTTGGAAGCGATCCGCCAGTTTCGTCAGGAACTTGGGCGTGAAAATGCCATCGATATCCACCTGACGCTCATCCCGTACATCCGGACGGCCGACGAGCTCAAAACCAAGCCCACGCAGCACAGCGTCGGCAAGCTGCGTGAAATCGGCATCCAGCCGGATATTCTGCTATGCCGCACGGAAAAGCCGCTGTCGCTGGATCTTAGAAAAAAGATTTCGCTTTTTTGCAATGTCGCGGTGGAACAGGTGATCGCGATCCCGGATGTGGACGACATTTACAAGGTTCCGCTGATTTTGGAAAAAGAGGGGCTGGATCGGATCGTGACCCGCCTCGTCGGGCTCAAGTGCGGCGGAGGAAATCTCAACGACTGGAAGACCCGCGTCATCGATAAGATCGAGGCGCCCGCGCACCGGATCCAAATTGCCGTGGTTGGCAAGTACACGGAACTGCAGGATGCGTACAAATCAATTTATGAAGCGCTCAAACACGGCGGCATTGCCAACAATTGCGCAATCGATATTCTCAAGATAGATTCCGGAACCCTGGTGGACAATAATCCCAACGAACTGTTGAGCGGGGTGGACGGTATTTTGATCCCGGGAGGATTTGGGGATCGCGGGCTTGAAGGTAAGATCAAGGCGGCGCAATACGCCCGCGAGAACAAGGTTCCGTATTTTGGCGTGTGTTTGGGAATGCAGTGCGCCGTGATCGAATTTGCCCGCAATGTCTGCAAAATGACCGGCGCCAACACGGCCGAGATCAATCCCAAAGTGGCATTTCCGGTGATCCATCTGATGGAAGATCAGAAAAAAGTGACTGACAAGGGCGGTTCGATGCGTCTCGGATCCTATATCTGCAAGGTAAAGAGCGGAACCGTCGCGCACCGCGCGTATCATAAAAACGAAATTCAGGAGCGTCATCGTCATCGCTACGAGTACAACAACAAGTACAAGGTGAAAATGGAGCAGCACGGCATGACCATCAGCGGCGTGAGTCCCAACGGCCGACTCGTGGAGATCATCGAGCTTCAGGACCACCCCTGGTTCGTGGGGTGTCAGTTCCACCCGGAATTTCAATCCAAGCCCGATCATCCGCATCCGCTGTTCCGGGATTTTATAAAAGCGGCGCTCAAGAAACGGTTGAAGCTCAAATGAGTCCAGCGAAAAAATCCGTCTCGCGCAAGTCATCGCCGCCACAAACCTCCGCTGTCGCGCCGGTCCGTATCGGCAAGCTCCGCATCGGGTCCGGTTGTCCGCTTCTCATCATCGCCGGCCCCTGCGTCATCGAATCCGAGGCTTCCGCTTTAAGGCACGCCAGGCATCTCAAAAAACTCGCCGACCGGATCGGTGTTCAGCTTGTTTTTAAAGCCAGCTACGACAAAGCGAACCGCACTTCGGTGGACGCGTTCCGGGGTATTGGAATGAAAGTGGGCCTTGAAATTCTTGCCCGGGTGAAGCGCGAGGTGGGCGTTCCGGTCACGAGCGATGTGCATTGGCCGCATGAAGTTGAAGCTGCCGCGCAGGTGCTGGACATACTGCAGATTCCGGCGTTTTTGTGCCGGCAGACGGATCTTTTGATCGAAGCCGGAAAAACCGGCCGGACCGTCAATATCAAGAAGGGCCAATTCATGGCTCCCGAAGACATGCGTCACGCCGTTCAAAAAATCCGTTCAACCGGCAATAATCAGGTACTGCTCACGGAACGGGGGACTTCTTTTGGCTATCGAA
>JAGVCY010000282.1 GCA_020058965.1 Candidatus Omnitrophota bacterium
GTGCCGACAAATCGGCGGTCGCATTGATCACGGCCTTGAAGTCCGAAGGAAGCAGAATGCCATCTTTTGACGCCGTGAGTTCGATAAGAGTAAAATGCGTCGCGCCCAACTGCTTGACGGTTTCCGAAACAAAACCGCTTAAATTTTCGTCACTCAAACTCGCCGGAGCAAAAAGCACATCGATTTTGCGGTTAAGTTCCCGGCTAAGCGCCTGAACCTGAAATTTGATTTTCTGCATTTGATCGGACAATATTAAAAATTCCGCGGTCGCTTGCTTGGGCATCTGCACAATGATCAATCCCTTGGACTCATCCGCCCGCACCGGCTGGCCCGAAGATTGACCCGCTTCCGACCTCTCCACCAACCGCGCACCCGGAGAAGGCACAATGACTATGTTCTGCTCCGCTTTTTTATCAACTCCGGAAAAATCGCCAAATTGGCCCGAGCTACCCCATGTTATGGTTCCAGTGACCGATTTTGGTGTAAATTCGACTTCATAACCATTCTGTCTAGTCGCACCAGCCAACTGTTTTAAAACGGTTGCCCAATTTATCCCAGGGAATCTTACGCGGTTTGCTGAATATGAATCTTCCCAGCCAGAACTTGGATGGTTCACATCATTTTCATACAGATCTCCGGATACTTTTTTAAGCTTCGCCAAAAACTCCGGCACGAGTCCAAGATACATGCCGACATCGTGTTTACTGTTCGATATTTTCAAAATTTCCGTGACAATAAAATCTGCATCATCGGCTAAATCTTTCGGCAAAGCCGCTCTGATTTTTTCCACATCTTCGTCGTGACCCACTAAATGAGTGCGCATGTTCGCGACATGCTGGGCGACGCGCTCTTCTTCGACCTGTCTCGCGGCTTCTTCTGCTTTTGATTTTATATGCGCTACAATCGTCCGGACAATCCCAACAAGCCCCGCCAGTCCAAGCGCCGCCAAGAACCAATGCTCCCGGACCCACTCAAACCCGCCGGCCAATCGAGCTCCATTTGGCAAAACAACTAGAACTGATCCCAGATTTCGAAGAGCTGGTATTTTTCCATTTGCTGGAACGGTAAGCACTTTCGTCAAGTTGCTTCCGGGTCTGCCTTCGGCTGTCTCGATTCTACCGCCGCGGTTACTGGCCACATCCATACTGGTTCCGGTCAGCAGCACACGATCAATCTCCATTGGCGGCACTGTTTGCGCGGCAGACTCTCCGGAAAACCCTTCTTTCAAGGTGCGCAGCGCAGCATCAAAATGAAACAGAGACGGGTCTGTTTCCGACCTCTCTCCTATGAGTTGAATAATAACTACCTTGTGATCCGGCATAACAGATATGGCCGAGTAGGACTGCTGATGTTTCCCATTGAGAGCGGTTGGACTCCAACTGACCGAACCGCTGCCATTTATGGCCGGGGCCTGTCCCAGAATCAGCTCGGAGACTAATCGTCCGGTACCTTTGGCCGCTTGGAGTTGCTGCACGATGCTATAGGGGTCGGTCACTTGGGGTCCGGTCAAATCGCCCGCTTTTGGCGCGCGGCGAATCAGCGGTCCGGTAAAGCCATTGGTGAGCGGCAAAACAGTATTTGATCCGTGCTTGGATTCATTCCTAACTTCTACTGAAATACCGTCCATTGTTTTGATCCAAAAAACTTTGCCGCCTTCCATTTTCATCATCCACTCTTCGACTAATTTTCCACCTACCCTGTCTTCGCCCGGCAGCCGCGTTAGCTCAAACTCAAATACTCCAAGTTTTTTTGGATCCAAATTGATTGCCCAGAAAGTTCCGCCGATCACCGCGGGGCGATCCATGCTGTCGTTAAGCCCCGTCACATTTGATGGCTTCATGTACATTCTCGGGACCCCATCTCCGTGCGTTTCAAATGCCACTGAATTTTTATCAAGAAACAGTCCTTGATCCGCATTGAAGAGTGCAACATCCGCGAGGTTGGTCCCTACTAGCTCTGTCAATTGCGCGGGCCATTGCGCAAGTGTAAATCCGGCGGGGTCGCCCGCGCGGACCTGAAGGCTATTCATAAGACGGGTGGCTTCATTGTGCCTGTGACGCATCTGCAGCTTCTTGAGATCTATCGTCCACACGCGTCCTTGGGCCAAAACTCCGGGCCCATCAACCTTGAATACACGTCGCTGAATACCTGTTTTTGGATTGGTTGTTTTGGGATTAACCCTCACATTGATCGGCTGCCCATCAAAATATTCCGTGTGCGAAGGCCAGTCTTGCGCCGCCAACCGAGCGCCCTCTGTAGCTATAGAGCCTCCCCTTTCGATCGACAATTTCTGATGGCTTAAAATATCTTCATGTCTACCTTCTTCCGGTCTCGTAAATGCCGGGACGGCAGACCCGTCAATTGTCCAGCCATTTTGGAAATAATCATCCTCCATCCTGTCAATATCTTCTCTGGTAAGGACATAGCTTTGTATTGTCGTGGGGGCGTATATCACTTTATAACCATAACCTTGTTTCTTGTATTCGGATATCGTACCCAGCCAAGAAACCCAGTCGACCCCACCGAGATACACCTTCTTGGCAGTGTCATTATCTTTAAACCACAAACCTTGAGCCTCCGCCTTAATGGCTTCCAGTAATTCAAATGCATTATTTAAGTTCGCCAATATCTGCTCACTTGAAGTGGATATATCCACAATACTGTTCACAATGCTATTGAGAACCGCAGCCATTTCCGAATTTTCACGCACAAGTCCTTCGAGACGCTTATACGCCGATAGGTGATCACGCATCATGAACTTCCTCATGGGAGCCCGGCGTAATTCATGTTGTTCCTGCGCTTCCGCTCTCTTCCGATACTCATCTTCACGATGCAACTGCTCGGACGCCCGCCGCTCAGATTCAAGCCTTAATCGTGCCGAGTTCTTATGACGAGCATAGGCCGCCCACGCGAAGATTAGGAGCGGCGCGATTGCCCATTTGGCGATGGTCGCCCAAGTCTGGGCATCCGCCAAGCGGGCACCTTGAGATCGTGCATCACTTGAACGATTCGCGTCTCCGGAATTTGCCGCGGAAATATTATCGGGAGTATTTGGTGTTGTTTTGTTCGCGATGCGCTTCACGCCGTCGATAGCCATGCTGATCACCCCAACAACCGCCCCGACGCCCACATTCACGAACATGATCGTTAGCATATTGCCGAAGAAGTCGAAGAAATAGGCGCTCGCCTTACGCGCAATAACGCCGGGAAGATTGACCGGATGCAGCCATGAGCGATCCGGATTATTCAGCTTGTTGTCAGCGGCGGCGGATTTTCTGAAGTAATTGAAGTTGGCCTTTTTGATCTTCATGTCACGGATGACGAATCCCCACCAGGTTTGCCATTTTTGAGACCAGCTCTTGACGTAACCATCTCCGGGTTCGGTGTAGGCATTGCCGGGGGTCCATCCGTGATTATTGACCACCACGCCAATGACCCAGATAACACTGATCAACAGGAACGGCACCGCAAACACCAAGGCCCAGGCCTGCCACAAAAATGAACCTACGATACCGATCGCTCCAACCACGCCTGAAATTGCAAACGGGAACTTGAACACCTGCAGCATATCGTGTGATGCGTCCTGATTGTCGATGCCCGGCTTACGAGGGCTCGCCGGGAAGAATGCCTTGCCCTTGAGGCCTTTAAAAACACCCATCGCAAAAATAACAGCCAGTGTTCCGTGATAAACGGCCTTGGCCGGGGTGGTGGCGATCCATATGAGCGTCCCTTGCATCAAACCGTGCCGCTCTGCCCGCCATGCCAATCCGCTGACCATAATGATCACTGACAGCACCAGTCCCGAAAGACCCAGCAGGAGGGGTAACGAAGCCGCAGCGAACGGGCTCAATCCCGCAAACACCACGATCACAATGAACGCAGGGATCATGACCGCCGTGATGACATGCATGAAGAAGAAGGATAGGGACATGAGCATTACGAGCGATGTGAAGAAAGGCGCCTCAGCAAAGTAGCGCCTGAAAGACGGACTGAGCACCAATTCCGCCGCGCTCATGCCGAATTTAAAGTAAGCGATCGTCTGCAATAGGAGGGTCTCGCCGCGGCTCTTGCCCATCCGCGTGATCTGAGCCAATTCACCGGTGAGTTTATTGCGCGTAAGCTCAACCGCCTGGATCAAGTCTTCCGCCACACGGAACTTGAACATCGACAGATTCGTCAAATGCGCATGAGCGATCGCATAACCATGCCCGTAAATACCTAAGGCATTAGCCAACCATAAGAATACATATTTGACCGTTGTAAAGGTTTCGTCCGCGTCTGCCGCCGGCATTGCATACTTGCCATAATCCTTCGAGGTAATATATTCCCTAAATCCCATAAAACCATGGTTTTTGTTGCGCTTGTGCTGGGCGAGGTCTTCCAATAAGTGATCTGCCTGGCCCTGTTCGATGTCCATTGTGGCATCGATCATGACCATCATTTTATTCCGGGCGATGGTGAGCAAAACCTGGGCAAAACTGGACGGCTTACCCACCTGCAGGGCCGAACCCGCTAACTCGACCCGAACTTTTTCAGCTCCGAACGAATCGCCATGTTTTGTTTTGTAGACAACGGTTTTGCCTTGCGGATCGATCTTGCCTTCACGGGTGGACGCAATCATGAGCCACGGATATCTGGCCTGCATCATGCGGATCGCCTTGATCTCTGGATCGCCTTTCTTCGAATCATACTTATTAGGATCCGAAGCATCATACTTACTCTTATCGATGGTCCCGTGTTTGGCATAATAAAGTACGTATTCCGACCTCGCGTCGACGATCTTTTCAAGGGCTTGTTTGTAATCCGATTCGCTCATGTCGGCGGGCTTGGAATAGCCGCTCATTCTCAGCTTCCAGACGTCCGAATTCCTCGTGCGGACCATGCCCATGATCGTGCGATAGATCACGAACCGCCGCATGTTGATCCAGTGTTCGACATACGTCGTGAAGGCCCGAAGCATTTGTGGCGACCAGCCATCGGGCATCGTGATAGGCCCATCAATGTTGCGAATGGTCTCCAGGAACGCTTTGAACTTCATTCTTTCCTGATCGGTAAACGCGCCGAAGGTCTCCTGTTCGCGAAGTTCGTCTTGTAGGTACTTCCCGTCGGATTTAAGACTCATCAACGCCAAGGCATTGTTCCACTCCACCTGACCGTTCTTCTGCACATTCACGAGGTGCTGGATTAAGGTGTTACCCGTGTTGGTCTTTTTGTTCGCGTCTTCAAATGTGTCCATCAGAGATTCAAAAGCCGCCAGCGACATCATGGTTCTCTCGGGCACTTCGTCCCACGTAGCGGCTTCCCAATCCACGGAATGAAGTTGGATGGTTTTGAGCTTCAAAAACCAGATGGGTTCTTCCGACATGGGCTTTTGAGCAGCGAAGACATCATCCCGCTCCCAGATCGCCGCCTTCATCAGTTCAAATTCATCAGGGGATATCCGGCCATCGACCGCGTGTTGTAAGACGATGTATTCCAAGCGCCTCTTGGCTTCAGTCAGACGCTCGGCCTTAGGCATGGTTGCCGGCACGGTCTTGGCTGCCATTTGAGACTCAAGACCGCCCTCACCTTGCAGAGCCGACCAGTCTTTGTCTTTTTGGCCGATTCCGTTAAATTTGCTGTTGCCCTGCATTGCCGAGATGAGAAACGATAGAATGCCCTCGCTCAAGAAAAGACTACTCATGATATCTACCGTCGTCACGGCCTGAAGCACGATCCACATCAATCCGATAATGCCCACCGTGACCAAAACAGGCCAACCCAAAGCCGCCAACGCCGCTGAATAAATAAGGAAGTAATAGATCAATGCTGTGCTAAAAGCGATTTTAAAGATCGCCGTGAACAGCATATGGAAGCCGCTAAATTGGTTGCCTGATCTCTGTGCTGCTTTGAACGCCTCCGGGTCGCGGCCTTGCTCGTTGCCAGTCGGAAGTACGGATACTGTTTTTTGGGTGTTCTTAATCGAGATCGGTCTCATGATTGCAGCGGCTAGGATGATCACGGCAACGATTCCGGCCGCCATCAATGTAAATGGAGCCGCCAGTCCGAGCGCCAAAGCCGACCCTATGACCCAAGGCAATCCGAACGCCACCGCAAAGAACAGCATCAGGGGACTTATGTTGCGCATGAAGGTTAGAACACCCTTGTACGCCATGAACCCGCCCTGCTTTTCGGGATCGATCTTGGTGAACATGGATTTTTGACTGACCCAGTTAAGGTACTTCTCATAATCCCTGGCTTCACGGGTCTTCTTGAGCTGGCTCATGATTTCCGCCTTAGCGACCGCTACTGGCTGCACAGATTCCTGACTGAAGAAAAGAACATTGAAGAATTCGGCGATGGGCCACACAAAACGCCTGACAGAAAGACTCCGTGGACTCTTCAGTGACGGAACCGCCTCCAATACCCGTCTGTTATAACGGCCTATTTCATTAGGATCTCCAGTGACCAGGATCGGAGAAGTTTTGATCTTCTCCTTCAGATCATCCGAAACGGATTTTAGCGGTTGATCTAGAATGGTCTTTCCGAGAATCTGCTCCCGGAATTCTTTTTTGGCCAGGGCTTCATTGATCTTATCGATCAAATCCGAGGCCTCTTTGTCGCGGTCGAACGCGCCCTGATCGGGGCCCAAAGCAGGCAGCGCAACACCCAGATCCAGGAGCGACTGATAAAATTTACGGACATCCTCCAAGCTCGCAAACTCGTGAGAATCAAATTTGGACGGACCATAAATAAAAGTGGTTACAAGACGTCCTAACTTGCTATTGCGGATGCCGACCGCGATTTTTTTGAAAAATCCGGGGTTCGCCTTCTTAGCGGCGGCCACGGCTTCAGCGCTGGCCTTGGCTTTGGCTTCGGCCTGAGCTCTCAAACTTTTCGGACTTCCAAGCGTCGGGATCGCCTCGATCACGCGTCTGCTGTAGCGTCTGACTTCGATGGGATCTTCGGTGAAAGGAAGAGGCGAGGCCTCCAGGGCTGCCGTCAAGACCGTCTTTAGTTCCTTCAAACGCTTCTTTAACTCGGCAAGCGAGTCTTCGTCCGACACAACTTTATTAACGCCGTCGATCATCGATGTTTCCGGCGCATCCGGCATCAGGCCGGACATCGCAAAACCTAGAGCAGAAATCAATCGGTGCATCCGGCCGATCACCTTGGGATCGGACGCCGCCGTGACCCCAAAGCCGGTCGCGGCCTGCCCGCCAATCACCTTCTCAAGCTCGGCAAAATCACCTTTAAGCTCGGCGATAAACTCTTTTTTACCCAACGCCCCATTGATGGCCTTGAGCATATCGTCGGCCGTTGTAGATGGGGTCGTTGTGGGCAGCGCAAAACCTGCGGCACGCATCCGCTCATAGAACCGCACGATCTCTTCCGGAGCGGCAAACTCATCCGGTCCGAACCTGGACTCGGCCACAGCCGCGGCATCCGACTTGGGACTCTTCGGACAATCTATCGGAAGGAGCGTTTCTAATACCCGTCTGTTGTATTGCTTCACTTCTATCGGATTCTCTGAGGGCTTGGGCAGAGCGTCAACCGCCGCAGTCTGCGCGGCCGAAAGATTCATTAACTGTGCGCGAAATTCTTTTTTGGACAAGGCTTCGTTGAGGTCGACGATCAGCTGCAAGGCCTCCTTGTCGCGTTCCACCGCATCCTGTCCTTTTTGGGCGGGAGCCATTGCCGGCAAATTGACACCAAGGTCCCGTATCGACTGATAGAACCGCCGAATACCTTCGAGATCCGAGAATTCATCAACGGCAAATCCGGTCCTGGCCTTAAATTCAGCCCTCGCACGCCGCTCCGCCTTTCCGGCGGTCCATCCCCTCGCTTCTTCTTCGCGAACCTTTTCGGCAAGCGTTTTGGTCGTTCGAAGTATCTTGACGGCCTCGTCGTTGAATCCCGTGGGCCATCCGGAAGGACCCTGCGTTGCTTTGCTCAGATCAAAGTCGGACCGGATCAGTGACCTCACGCGGCTCAAGTCCTGGAACCAGGCGGTCAAATCATCATCGTAGGTCGGGTGATTCTCTCGTGTGATGAGAAGTTTTTTGACATTCGGGTTGTCGTACTCGATAAAGAGGCGGAAGAGCTCTTCAATAAATTGTACCCGGGCCTGATAGACGCCTCCGATCTTCTTGAGTTGATCAAGGTTGCTCGTGCCCTTGTAGCGGCGGGTGTGGATCATCGCCTGCGTCAGCCACTCCATGCGCATCGGCGGCGAGTACGCGCCAAGAAGATTGCTCGAGTTCACGAAGATCAAGCTGTCGAGCATGACATCCTCAAGCGTCACGGTCTTCAGATCCACATCTTTGGGATCGTACTGAGAGTCGCCTTTAAAGAGCTGTTCCCGATGGACGGTCAAAAAGTGATGTAGAGGCGAGCCCACATCGTTCAGGAGAGGGCTATCGCTGCCATTGATGAACGCGTTGAATTTATTGAACTCAGGGTTCGCCTCGTCCGTGACCTGATCGAACAACGCGTCGACCGAAGTCGCGATATTGTTTTTTTCTTTATAGCTCGTCAGCAACACCCGGATGTAATCCGCGTTCAAACCGGCAGAAGCTGTGGCATTATTTGTGTTGAACCCGTAGTTGCCCTTTTTCTTCAGGTAGCCGTCGATCTTCGTACCTAATTTATCGTTTAACTCCACATTCTGGAGCGCTTGACGGACAACCGCCATACGAGCGCCTGCCGGACCTTCCTGCTTGGGCTCAACCGTCGTCGGCGCTACAGACGCCACGGCTTTGGAGGTGGTGGACGGAAGGCCCTTTCTGGCAGCAGCTAACTTCTTATTAATAAACGCATAGCCGATCGCAAACACCACTCCCACGAGTCCAACTATGGCCGCAACAAAACCAAGTAGGATTATCGGCATATCGCGGAAATAAGTCGCAAACGGCACGCTGTCGGGTTGGGATCTTCCATCCTGATTGATTCGGGTGACATCCACGAAGACATCCGTGGCTGGGTTTTCGCGATGGACCACTGATTCAGTGATCTGAGATTTTCCGGAAGGAGTGTCCTTGATACTATAGACCGTGCTCAGATGTTCGCTAATCTTGGTCCATTGTGCACCTTTTAATCTAATGTTAGGCCTATCCTTAGCCAAGCTTTCTACCGGGAACATTCCCTTGGCGGCTTTTTGGGTGTCGTACAGCACCCATTCGCTGAAGTCTTTTTTGCTTTCCGGGTCGTAACCATTTTTGAGTATCCCTTTGCCATAAACCGCACCGTTTGCGATCGCAACAAACACCCGCTCATAGACCTCGACGATCGGAAACCCTTCCCCGGAAAGGATCACATTGCGTTTCGTGTGCGTGGATTCTTGAGTCGACGGACGCACTGAATACAGGTATCCGAGTGAATATCCTTCCTTTTTGTATTGCTCGATTTCCGCGTAAGACGGGTGATGGTTTAAATAACGGTTATTTTTGACATCCACCACGCTCCCGTTGGTCCGAGAAAGCGTTTTGTAAAGCACCGGGCGTTCATATTCAATTTTTTCGAGAATCGTTTTACCGTCTCCATTGTCGGATACGGCGTAATAAGCTCCCGGCATAGCTCCGAACGGAATGCTGGAGGGCTTATACTGAAGTGCGTCATAGATATTGCCTGTTTCCGATGTCGGCATTTCGACGTTACGATTTGCGGAAATGGTGCTATCTTCCCACCAGCGGTCCCACATCATGTCACCGCTCTGCATGTCGGAGCTTAGGTACTTAATTGCAAGAGTGTCGCCGGCCGGAGACCCGGGTCGCAGAAAGATTTTATTAAAGCGCCGGCCGCTGGTGTCACGAATGCTTTCGGCGTCATCGCCTTTCCCCACCTTGAACGCGGGGATCTCGATCATAACTTCAATATCTGTGTTCCCGGTGATCCCAAGCTCAACCCTAGCTTTCTCAAGATAACCGGCCGCAATTTCCCTGAACTCTTTGGTCTTATTTGGAAATGCGCTGATGATCTCGTCAAATTTAACCTTCCCCGCGCTGCGATACTCCGCCAAAAGCTTGATTCTTGCATCAAGCTTGAAACTCTGTACCGGGCTTCCTTGATTATTCCAGTCGACCGAAACGATCCAATTACCAAAAACATTAGAGAGAATATTGCGGCCCAATGGATCGCCCGGCATTCTATAGTGCGTCCAGCTCAATCCATTTGTGACATTGATGGTGGTTGCGGGCTGCAGTAGCAATTGTTCATTATCTATGCCCGCAGCCTCCATATCCGCATGAACATAATCAGGCAAAGAATTCCAATTGGAAGATCCGCCCATTGCTTGTGCAGCGGTCTGCTTTGAGCCAAAGGTGGTGATCCAGCGAAGATTATCCTTTGCCATGAGATGAGCATTATTCACATCATTCGTTACGGGCTTCTTATCCACAAATAGTTTAGAGATCGTAGCAACGTCATAACCATCGCGGAAGCTTTGATCAGCGTTAAACTCGGTAACTTCACCGTATTTGACATTGGCACCAGCGTCAATCCAGACCTTGGTGCGGCTTTCGAGGGTTTGGTCGAGGTCCACGATGCGGACCTCACGGATGATTGGTGCGTCCTTGGTGCCAAGAGCGGCTCCTTTGACCGGAACGTCCGTGAAGATCACGCGG
Organism: Candidatus Omnitrophota bacterium; assembly: GCA_020058965.1. GTDB lineage: Bacteria > Omnitrophota > Gorgyraeia > 2-02-FULL-51-18 > JAGOUK01 > JAGOUK01. The sequence continues at coordinate 10,602 of JAGVCY010000282.1, forward strand.
GCGCGGTCGTCTTTGTAGATCGCGTGGGTGGGGTCATCTTTGCTGGGATCAACAAATTCACGTCTGATATCTGCGATTTTTTGGTCTGGCGTGCCGTCAGCGGTGACGCTGTACTTCTCGATGGGCTGCTTGAGGTTAAGATCTCGTTGGGAAGCAGGA
>JAGVCY010000024.1 GCA_020058965.1 Candidatus Omnitrophota bacterium
CGGCCGAATAACCGACGGGCGGCTTGGTTTGGAGTCGTGCTCGGCCGGTGATCCTCCCCTCGACCCAGAGCGCCGTGATCGAATCTGCGGCGATCTCACTGCCGCGCACGACAAGGGCACTTTTTAAACCGACGGCTTTGATCTTATCCTTGACCGTGAATTTTTCGACGGTCAATGTCCCCGCAGTGTCGGGCAAAAGATCGAGCGCGATGGTCTCTAGTTTAAATGGGGGGCCCTTCAGCGACGGCGCCGACAAATGCGCCGACCGGAGCTGAGAGCCGCTCACATCATATTCTACCGACCCGCTGATTTGACCGCTGAGATAGGGCAGCTTGAGTTCAACGACGAGGTCGTGCGTTTCGACCGAATTCAAGGACCAAAATCTTGATGATGCAGTTGTCTTCTTGGGGTCGGTCTTCAGAGACCACTCCGGTGGAATGCTTTTTATTTGGATGCGCGGCTTCGTCAGCCTGAGTTTTTTACTTACATCTAGCGAGGCTTTTTGTACCGTAATCTTATATTGCTTTGACTGCACTTTAATATCATAAATAGCGATCGCGAACGGCGGTTCAATTGACACACGAAAAATCGAAACCCGCGCATCCTTAAAATAACTCTTAAGACCCTGTTCAACCTGCCTATGAATAAAATGTATAGACAGAAAAAACATTCCGATAAATAAAATTACCGGAATGGCCGCTATCAAGAATTTTTTTATTGAAAAATGTCTGCTGAAGCCGGAATAAAACATATTCATCACTGTTAGAACTGATTAAGGATAACGACGGACGCCGCGCGCAAGGGGCATTTTTTCATGACCGATCGTCGTTCTGCCGTTTTTCGACGACCACCGTCATGGCGGTGCCGAGCTGCTTCATCCAGGGTCGGGCCGCCCACTCGATCGCGTCGATCAGCGGCAGGGTGAAGGCGGGTAAAAAAGAACGGTAGGACATTCCTCCGCTCAGCGCGTACGATAAAAAAGTGTGTTGGCGGATGCTGACGATCTTGAGCTCCGGAAATCGCCGGTCGAACTCTGCCCGGTCGCGGACGAAGACGATCCAGGGGAGCGCGTTATTCGCCTCGAGCATCCGGGTCCGTCCCTTATTTTTCCATCCCGCGGCATGCGGATCCAAATGTTCGCTGTGCTCGCCCCAACGGAACAAAAACCGCGTAAAAGGACCGTTGTGCGGCTCTACTAAAACGAGCCGGCCGCCCGGCTTCAGGCATCGCGATGTCTCTTCCAAAAATTTTCCAAGGTCCTCAAAATGATGCATCACATTGACGCAAAAAAAGCATCGCACGCTCGCATCAGGCAGATCCATGCTTTGCGCGTCCATCACGCGGTCCGCGTACGCATGAGGCTCCACATCGGTCGCCACGAGACCCGGGATCCATTGGTTTAAAAAACCCGCACCGCACCCCACTTCGATCATCGGTCCCTCGGAGGCGCCAGCCCCGTCCGCGTGCGACTTGAGCTCGCGGTACCATTGTTCATAGGTGTGTCGGAGGATCGGCTTATCGAGGATCATCCGGCGATGACTTTCGATGGAGCCGATGTGCTCCACATTCAGGTCACGCACATGGGAGTGCGACCACCACCGCTTTAAGCTCATGCTGCCGCGCGTTTTCTATTTTTCATTGGCTCAAATTATAACGGATTATCCGCTACCGGGATATGCGCTGAAGTATTTTTTGCACGCTACTATTTAGGAGATTTAAGCGTGTCCCTGGGTTAAAATTGACCATGCAAAAAATGACGGTCCCCCGCCCGAGCTTTTTTTTGGTCTGCGCCGCGTACACCGTCCTCACCCTGATTTTTTTCTTTCCGCTGCTGAGCCGCTGGTCGACGCATCTCTTCGGCCCCCCCGAGGACAACACGCAGTTTTATTGGTTCATGTGGTACGGGGCCAAGGCGCTCTCCGACCCGGGCTTGGAGTTTTTCCATACCCGGATGATGTTTTATCCGGATGGCATGAGTCTTTATTTTGCCAACTACTTCTACATCGGTGTTGCTGCGGCATGGGTGCTCAAGCCCCTCTTCAGCGTGGTCCAAACCTACAACCTATTGATCCTGGCGAGCTTTGTTCTGTCGGGACTCGGGGCTTTTTATTTGATCCACGAGGTCACCAAGGATCGCGCCGCCAGCTTCATTGGCGGCTTTGTGTACGCGTTCAACCCTCTTCACTTCGCGAAGTCCCTGCATCACATTCACTTGAGTTCGATCGAATTCATCCCGCCCTTTGTCTTTTTTTTGCTCCGCTCCAGGGTCCGGGGCTCCCTGCTCCATGTGTCGTTGACCGCCCTGTTCCTCGCTCTGGCGGCATTGTGTGACTGGAATTACCTGGTGTACGGTCTCATCGTCCTCGCGCTGGATTTGGTTTATTCGCATGTGGAGCAAAAAAAACTGCTGTGCCCCGAAGTCTGGTCGCGCACCCTCCGCACCGGCCTCATCGCTTTTGTTCTGCTCTCTCCCATTCTCGTCCCCATGGTCCGCCTCGGCATCGAGCAAGGCCGAAACCAACCGGCCCTGCCGGGGATCAATTTTTATGTGGCGGATCTGGCGGGCTTCTTCCTTCCGCACGCGC
>JAGVCY010000101.1 GCA_020058965.1 Candidatus Omnitrophota bacterium
CTCATCACCCCGATCGCCATGGAAAAGGAACTCCGCTTCGCCATCCGCGAAGGCGGACGGACCGTCGGAGCGGGCGTTATCACGGAGATTTTGAAGTAAACCTTCAAAGGAATTAAGATGCGCGAATTTATTCAATTTGAGTGCACGACCTGTCGCGAGCGGAATTACACAGGTTCAAAAAATAAGAAAACCGGCACCGGCCGCTTAGAACTTAAAAAGTTCTGCCGCCATTGTCGGAAGCACACTCCACACAAGGAACTCAAATAAGCTCCTGGGTGGCGGGGACTGATATAGGCCAGTAGCTCCAATTGGTAGAGCAGCGGTCTCCAAAACCGCCTGTTGGGGGTTCGAATCCCTCCTGGCCTGAGATTCGATCCGACCGGCGCGGGCTCCCAATATAGGAAGGGAAGCGAGATCATGGTTCAGAAGGTCGCGAAGTTTTTTGGTGAAGTTAAAACGGAGATGTCCAAGGTCACTTGGTCGTCCCGGGAAGAATTGATTCATTCGACAACGATTGTTTTGATCGTCATGATTTTCATGGCGGTTTTTTTAGGCGCGGTTGATCTTGTGTTTTCACAGCTCGTCAAATTGCTTTTGAGGTAATTGGTATGCTTTGGTACGCGATTCACACCCAGACCGGTCAGGAAGAGCATGTGAAGACAAATCTTCATCACCGTCTGGAAAAAAATAAAATGGACGACAAAATCGCCCAGGTGCTCATTCCGACCGAAAAAGTGTCTGAAGTGCGGGACGGCAAGAAGAAAATTTCGAATCGTAAGTTTTTTCCCGGCTACATCCTGATCGAAATGGAAATGAATGATGACACCTGGTACCTGGTAAAGAACACGCCGGGCGTGACGGGTTTTATAGGCTCAGGGCGCAAGCCGCTTCCACTGAATAAAAAGGAAGTGGATGCCATTATCCGCGCCAGCGAAGAAAAGCAGGAAAAGTCGACCCCCAAGATTATTTTTGAAAAGGGTGAAATGGTCCGTGTCAAGGAAGGTCCTTTTGTGAATTTTAGCGGAACGATTGAAGAAGTGAACCCCAACAAGGGCAAGCTCAAGGTAAACGTTTCGATCTTTGGGCGCACAACGCCTGTTGAGCTTGAATATTGGCAAGTGGAGAAACTCTAATGGCTGCCCCGGTTAAATCAAAGAAGAAGATCAAAACAACACTCAAGATTTACGCGCCCGCAGGCCAGGCCAATCCCGCGCCTCCCATCGGGCCGGCGCTCGGACAGCACGGCGTCAACATCATGGAATTCTGCAAGTCGTTCAATGAGCGCACCAAGGAACAGAATGGCTTGGTGCTCCCGGCCGTAATCACGGTTTATGAAGACCGGACATTTACATTTGAAGTCAAGACCGCGCCGACCTCGGTGCTCTTAAAAAAAGCAGCGGGTTTGGCGAAGGCCTCCGGCGAACCCAATAAGCTCAAGGTGGGAAAGGTCACGCGCAAGCAGATGGACGAAATCGCCAAGACCAAGATGGTGGACATGACCGCATCGAGCCACGCGCAGGCGATCCGCACGATTGAAGGTACGGCTCGTAGCATGGGCATCGAGATCGCCGACTAGCGGCCGACTGAATAATCAGGAGAAATATTAATGAAATTATCCAAGCGCCGTAAAGCGGACCTTCAAATATTTGAGGCCGGAAAAATTTATAAAATCGAAGAAGCGGTGGGTCTTCTAAAAAAAGCCAAAGCCGTCAAATTTGACTCGTCCGTTGATATTCAGATGAAATTGAACGCCGACGCAAATGTCAGCGATCAAGTCGTGCGCGGAACCACTGCTCTCCCGCATGGAACGGGCCGGCAAATCCGCGTGGTCGTTCTGACCAAAGATGAAGCGGGTAACGCCGCCAAGGCGGCCGGAGCCGACGCGGTCGGCGGAGAAGACCTGATCCAAAAGATTATGGGTGGTTGGATGGAATTCGATGTCGTCGTGGCATCCCCGAGTTTGATGAAGGATATTGCCAAACTCGGCAAAGTGCTCGGACCCCGCGGACTCATGCCTTCGCCTAAGGCGGGAACGGTCACTGAGAATCTTGCCGAGGCCGTCAAAGAAATAAAAAAAGGCCGAGTGGAGTTCAAGATGGACAAGCAGTCCAATCTCCACTCGTCCATCGGTCGTATGTCCTTCGACAACGCGAAGCTCGTGGACAATGCCCGCGCGTTCGTAAATTCTGTAGTCGCATCCAAACCCAAGGGCGTTAAGGGCGCGTTTATCGCGCGCGCACACATGTCTTCAACGATGGGGCCCGGCCTGCATCTTGACCTGTCCGAACTCGTTCGTGAAGGAGCAGACGATGAACAATAAAGCATTCGGCCCTCTCGCAAAAAAGCTTCTGCTCGGTGGTCTCGAAAAGGATGTTGCCGACGCCCCGCAGGTTTTTGTTACAACCTTTAATAAAATATCATCCAACGGGGTTTCCGACCTTCGCAAGCGGCTTCGTACCGGGAATACGAAGCTCAGAGTCGTAAAAAATACCGTGGCCCGCAAAGCTCTCGCAACCGCCAAGAAGGACGGCCTTTCTCCTAAAGTGGAAGGGCAGTGCGCGCTCGGATTGTCGCGTGGGGATGTGTCAACGGTTTCCAAAATCCTTATCGGATTTGCGGAAGAGAACGAGACTTTTCGCGTCGAGAGCCTCTATCTCGACGGACAAGTCTACGGTACGGATCAAATTAAAGAATTCGCCAAGCTACCGCCGCGTCAAGAGCTGCTCGCTAAAGTTTGCGGCGGAATGAACGCTCCGATTTCCGGCATGGTTAACACCCTGTCAGCGATCATGCGCAATATGGTGAACGTCGTCGATCAGATTCGTATAAAAAAAGAACAAGCGTAACATCAGTGGAGGCTAACATGTCAGAAGCTACAGTTGAATTAAAACCCAAACTTCAGGAAGTTCTCGGCTCGATCGAGAATATGACCGTCCTGGAACTTTCCCAGCTCGTCAAGGCCATGGAGACCAAGTTCGGCGTGACCGCCGCCGCCCCGATGATGATGGGTGGAGGTGGTGGAGCTGCCGCAGCTGCCGCGCCTGAAGAGGTCAAGGACACCGTCGACATCATCCTTAAAGAAGCTGGCGCGAACAAAATCGGCGTCATCAAGGAAATTCGCGGAATCACCACGCTGGGTCTTAAAGAAGCCAAGGACCTGGTCGAAGCTGCGCCCAAGACCGTCAAAGAAGGCGTCGCGATCAAGGAAGCCGAAGAGATCAAGAAGAAGCTGGAAGCGGCTGGCGCCAAAGTCGAACTCAAATAACGTTTCGCTGAAAAAGCCTCGTCTGCGGCGTTGCTCGTCGCTCGCGTATTTGATATACGCCACGCTCCTCGCGCCTTGCATACGAGACTTTTTGAGCGAACCGTTTGGTGTTTTTTGTATTTCCAACAGCTTGTCTTAAGCTTAAGAGGTGATTATGCCGATTAAAAGGCAGTCCACGGGTCGCATGACGGAAGTTATGGATTTTCCTGATTTAACGGAAATCCAGACCAAATCGTTTTCCGAGTTTTTGCAACATGGCGTTTCCAAGTCTAAGAGGGAAAACGCGGGTCTGCAGGAAGTATTCAAAGAAGTATTCCCGGTCACGAGCTATGACGGGCAATACACTTTGGAATATGTTTCCTACTCGTTAAATGAAGCCAAGTTTCCGTTGGATGAATGCTACCGCAGAGGATTGACTTACGCGGCTCCGCTGAAGGTCAAGTTGCGTCTGAAAGGGCCGAAGGAGACCAAGGAGC
>JAGVCY010000198.1 GCA_020058965.1 Candidatus Omnitrophota bacterium
ACGACGACGACTTCGACGCAGCCGGCGAAGGGAGCCCCCTGCGGCAACCAACACCTGCGACGGATATTTTTGTAAAGAACGCGAAGGAGCACAATCTTAAGGGGATCGATGTTCGGATCCCGCGCAACTCGCTGACGGTGATCACGGGCCTCTCCGGTTCCGGGAAGTCGTCGCTCGCGTTCGACACGATCTACGCGGAAGGCCAGCGGCGGTATGTGGAGTCGCTTTCGGCGTACGCGCGGCAATTTTTGGACCAGATGCACAAGCCCGATGTGGAATACATCGAAGGACTGTCGCCGGCGATCTCGATCGAACAGCGCAACGCCTCGTCCAACCCCCGCTCTACGGTCGGCACGACGACCGAGATCTACGATTATCTCCGTCTCCTGTTCGCCTCGATCGGCGTTCCGCATTGCCCCAAATGCGGAAAAAAAATCACCAGTCAATCGGCCCAGGAGATCGTGGACGGTGTGCTCAAGCTCGGAAAGCCCGGCTGGCATCTCTCCGTTTTGGCGCCGGCCATCGACGGCCGCAAAGGGGAGTACAAAAGTATTTTTGCGGACATTGCCAAGCAGGGATTTGTGCGCGTCCGCGTGGACGGCGAGATCATGGAAGTTTCGGATAAGCGCGCGGCCAATCTCGATAAGAAAAAAAAGCATACGATCGAAATCGTCGTTGATCGCCTGCTGCTCAAACCCGAAAACAAAAAGCGCATCACCGATTCCGTCGAAACCGGCCTTAAAACCGGCAAGGGCTTGATCCGCGCGCTGGTCGAAAATCCTTCCGACAAAAAAGACCGCGACGAGCGGCTGTACTCCGAGCTCCACGCCTGCGCCGATTGCGGCCTGAGTCTGGAAAAGATCGAACCCCGCATGTTCAGTTTCAATAGCCCTTACGGCGCGTGCAAATCCTGCGACGGCCTGGGCAACAAAATGGAGATCGATCCCAAGCTTGTCGTCACCGACCCGACCAAGTCACTCCGCTCGGGCGCGATCGATCCGTGGAAGCGCGGAGGAAAATCCTATGTGATCTATCTGCGGCGTCAGCTGCGTTTTTTGGCCGATCGCGCGGGATTCAGTTACGACACGCCGTACGGCGAGCTCACGAAGGCCCAACAGCGGCTCGTGCTGTACGGCGAAGGCGCCGAGGGCAGATACTCTGATTTCGAGGGCGTGATCCCCAACCTCGAGCGGCGGTTCAAAGAAACCGAATCCGAGTACATGAAGAACGAAATCAACAAATACATGAGCGAGCAGGATTGTCCCGGCTGCCACGGCCGCCGCCTCCGCCCCGAAAGTCTCGCCGTCAAAGTCCACGGCAAAAATATTATGGAAGTCACCGACCTCGCCGTCGGGAAAGCAGTTGATTATTTTGACCGTCTCGAACTTTCGCCGAAGGAAGAGCAGATCGCGCGGCAAATTCTCAAAGAGGTCCGTGAGCGCCTGCTTTTTATGAAAAATGTCGGCCTGGATTATCTGTCGTTGAGCCGCGGATCGGGCACCCTGTCGGGCGGAGAAGCCCAGCGGATCCGCCTGGCGACGCAAATCGGCGCGGGGCTCATGGGAGTGTTGTATGTGCTGGATGAGCCGTCGATCGGTCTCCATCAGCGGGACAACGCCAAGCTTCTCACCACGATGAAGCGGCTCCGCGACCTGGGCAACACGCTCATTGTCGTCGAGCATGACGAAGAAACCATGATGGAGGCGGATTATCTGATCGACCTTGGTCCCGGAGCCGGCAAGCACGGCGGCTATCTTATCGCCAGCGGCACGCCGGCCGAAGTCGTCCGCAACGAAAAATCCCTCACCGGCCGTTACCTCGCGGGCAAGGCCGGTATCCCGGTTCCGGAGAAGCGCCGTCCCTCGAAGGCCGCCAAAAAAATCACCGTTCAGGGTGCGCGCGAGCACAATTTAAAAAATATCACCGTTTCGTTTCCGCTCGGACTCTTCGTTTGTGTCACGGGCGTTTCAGGATCCGGCAAGAGCACGCTGATCGAGGACATTTTATGCCGGAGTTTGATGCAAAAGCTTTATGACTCCAAGGCCCGCCCCGGTGCTCACGACAAGATTTTGGGAGTGCAGGAAATCGACAAAGTCATCGTCATCGACCAGTCGCCGATCGGCCGCACCCCTCGGTCCAACCCGGCGACCTACACCGCGCTCTGGGGTCCGGTGCGCGATCTGTTCAGCCGCCTGCCGGAATCCAAGATACGCGGGTTTGAGCCGGGCCGCTTCAGCTTCAATGTCAAAGGCGGGCGGTGCGAGGCATGCGAAGGCGATGGGGTGAAAGTGATCGAGATGCACTTTTTGCCGGATGTGTACGTGGAGTGTGAAGTGTGCAAGGGTCGGCGTTTCAACGACCAAACGCTCGAAGTGCTTTACAAAGGAAAAAACATTGCCGAAATTTTAAAACTTCCGGTCGAGGAAGGCATGACGCTTTTTAAAAATGTTCCAGCTGTGATGACCAAGCTACAGACCCTGCACGATGTCGGATTGGATTACATCGAGCTCGGGCAGTCGTCCACCACCCTGTCCGGCGGCGAGGCTCAGCGTATCAAGCTCTCGACCGAGTTGTCTAAGCGCGCCACGGGCCGCACCGTGTACATTCTGGACGAGCCGACCACCGGCCTGCACTTCGCCGATATCGCCAAGCTATTGCAGGTGCTTCAGACGCTTGTCGACCGGGGCAACACCGTGATCGTGATCGAACACAATCTTGACGTGATCAAGACCGCCGACCATGTGATCGATCTCGGTCCTGAGGGCGGCGACGCGGGCGGAACCATCGTCGCTGAGGGCACCCCCGAAGAAGTGGCCGCGAACCCGAAGTCCTACACGGGGCATTACCTGAAGCGTGTGTTGGGAGCCAAAAAGTGACCTTCAAATTTTTTGGTGCCATGACGGTCGCATGCATTTTGCTCTCACAGGCCGCTTTTGCCGGAGAGTCCGAGGACTTCACGGTGATCACCAAGACTTTTGAGGACAAGCTGTACGACTTGACGCAGCAGCAGGCGAAGGATTTTGTAAAAAAGTATCCCGGCTCCGCCGATAGTTCCCGCGCACACATGCTGCTCGGCCGCTCGCTCTTTGAGCTCAAACGTCCTTCGGAAGCGCTGCCGGTCTTTAAGGCACTTTCCGAGAGTGAGAGTCTGTCCGGGCTGAGAGATCAGGCGATCTATTGGACGGGGGAATGCTATTTCCGGCTCGAAGATTACCCGACGGCGATACGCCAGTACCAAATCATTCTAAAAGATTATGCCACGTCGGATCTTGTGCCCATCTCACGCTACTCGATCGCCTGGTCGCTTGAAAAATTAGATCGTCCTGATGAAGCGGTCGCCGCCTACGAGGAACTATTGGTTCAAAATCCCGACAGCCCGTATGCCGCGGACAGCGCCTTCAATGTGGGGCGGCTGGCATTTATCCACGCGGACTATGATAAATCCGCCGAAACGCTCAAGCGATTTATCCATGAAAACCCCCTGCACCCGAAGATTCCTGAGGCGTATTACCTTTTGGGTGAGACCTATTTTAATCTTAAAGATTTTCCGGAGGCGCTTCAGAATTTTAAGGCGGTTCCGGCCGGCGGCCGCTCGGACTCGTTTTATGTTTTTCTACAGAGAGGCATCGCGTGGGCGTATTTTGAGTTGGAGCGGTATGAGGAGAGTCTGGAAGCTTTTTCGCCGGAGGCGGCTGGAGTTCAGGGTAGCGCGATCGAGGATTCGTTTTGGTTCGGCCGCGCGCGGACGCTGCAAAAACTCAAACGAACCGATGAGGCGCTTGCCGCGTTTGATATCGTGACGCAACGATTCAAGGCGTCTGACCTGGCGGATGATGTGCTTTTTTGGAAGGGTGAGGCGCTGTATGAGCGGGGAGATTACGCGGCGGCCGTTCTGATATGGGAAGCGCTCATTCAGACGTTTGCGCAAAGCGATCTGAAGGAAAAGACTCAGTACAATCTGGCCTGGGCCCACTTCAAGCTCCATCAGGAGGATGCGGCGATCAAGTATTTGTCGCTGATCCGCGATCACGCGCAGGACGATAATCTCAGGGCGTCCGCGATTTGTCAGATCGGCGACACATTGATCGAAAAGGGCAAACCCGAAGACGCGATCCCGTATTATGACGAGGTGCTGAACGATCTCTCTTCGACCGTTTATGCCGATTACGCCCAATACCAGTTGGCCGGCGCGTATTTAAAGGCCAAAAATCTCGCGGGCGCGGTGCTCGGATATCAGGCGCTGATCCAAAATTATCCGGCCAGCGACTATCGCGACGACGCGTTGTATGCGCTGGGCTTTGCCACCATGTCGCAGGGGGATTATCGGCAGGCGCTCGACAGTTTTAATCAGCTGCTGAAAGACTATCCGCAAAGCCCGCTTCGGTTCCGAGCCAATTACCAGATCGGTATTTGTCAGTGGAATTTGCAGTCTTACGCTGAAGCGCTCAGGATCTTCAGCAGCCTGCGCGTCGACGCGCCGGACGAGGAGCTCCGAACGCTCGCGGCGTTTCAGGAGGGGTCGACGCTGATCAAGCTGAGCCGTGCGGCCGAGGGTTTGGAGACGCTGCGAGGGCTGATGGCGTCGGCGCCGGATTCCCGCTTGGCGCCTGAGGCGCTTTTTTTGATCGGTGAGACGACGCTGGAAGGCGGGCAGATTGACGAGGCGGCCGCCGTGTTTAAGAATTTTATCGAAAAATATCCGCGCCACTCCTTAGCCGATAACGCGGCGCTTCAGCTGGGTCTGATCGCGGAGCGGGAAGGGCTGATTCCGGCCGCGCTGACGCGGTATCATGAGGTGCTCGAGACCATTGAGCCGGGCGACGCGACGGTGGAGGCGGTTCGGAGGTACGCGGAGCTTTCGATCGGCGCGGGGCAGGGGCGTCTGGCGAAGCGCGAGTTGTTGAAGTTTTATGGATCCGCCAAAAAACCGGATGTTCGCGCGGCGCTGGCGCGAAAGATCGGCGAGCTGCTGCGGATCGAAGGCAATCGGGACGAGGCGGTTTTTTATTTGCGGGAAGCGCTCAAATC
>JAGVCY010000060.1 GCA_020058965.1 Candidatus Omnitrophota bacterium
ATCACTTCAAGCGCCGGATGCATCGCGAGCACCGGCCACTGAAGCGTGTTAAAAAGTCCGTCCGCAACCGCCGCATAGTCGTTTTTTTGAACGCGCGAAGCGAGCATTCTAGCACCCGTGCCCTGCCGCTTCAACCAATGCGGCTCCAGCCGGCCATAAACATCCTTGGCCAGCACATGCAAACGCGGGGTCACGAGCACGTGCCAGAGCTTCATCCGCGCGCGAACCGGCGTGAGCAGCTCCCCTCGCCCCCCGCCTACCGCATAGGAGGATTCAAGGATAAAAAATGGAATGTCACTCCCCAACCGCCCAGCAAATTCCATCAGCTTTTTTTGCCCCAGACCCAACTTCCACAATTGGTTCAGCGCCAAAAGGGTCGTCGCCGCGTCGCTGGATCCGCCGCCGAGGCCGGCCGCGACCGGAAGATTTTTTTGAAGATGGATCGATACGCCGGCTCGAACGCCGCATTCCAGGCGTAAGAGGCTTGCGGCCCGAACCACGAGATTCTTGGGGCCGGTGGGCAGAGTCGACCGGTTCGTGGTGAGGCGAATGCCCACTGCACGCTCACGAAAGGTCAAGAGATCATGCGCGTCGATCCGCTCAAACAGCGTATCGAGTTCATGAAAACCATCGGGGCGCTTACGGAGCACCTTCAGGCAGAGATTGACCTTGGCGTGGGCTTTGACCGTTAGCGGACGGGGCATCAGGAAATGTTGAAGCCGAAGACTTCGAGGGCGTTCTTGAAGGCGCTGGGGCGGCCGGTATCGGACACGAGGCGCGTTTTGAGCAGATCTTCTTCACTGATCTGCTTGGCCTCAAATATTTTCATGGTGCTCCGGCCAATGACGAGCCGGCGATTATGGATCAAATCTCGAATGACGATTTGATCAAAATTATCGTACTGATATCCCACGATCACATCCCGCACCGTCCGTAAAACATCCAGAATATTGTCCTTGGAATTTTCCTGTTTGAAGGTCAGGATCGAAAATTCAAAAACCCGGTTATTCTTCTCGTCCTTAAAATATTTTCCATCATACAACTCAGTTGGCATGGGATTCTGGGGGTCAACGGGCTTGGACATCCGCACGCGCTGCAGCACTTGCTTGGACAAAAACTCCTCGAGCGTCCATTCGCCGGTGTCAAACGGCTTCGCCGGCACGCCCGTGGGAGCATCCACCGGCAGTTGCTGGAACAGCGTACGATTCATCGATTCGGTCACCGATAGTGCTTCGGCCTGCGCGCGCCGAACATCATCCACACTGCGCACGACGCGCAATTCCATCTCTTCCTTTAGGCCGCGAACGGCAACGACGATAAAGTCGATCGGACGGTCCGTGCTGAGCGCGACGCGCACCACGGCCTGCGATAGATTTCCGATGATCTCGTTCACATTTTTGGAAATGGATTTTCCGGCCTCATCCAGAATCGAGTCGGTGGTCCACAGCACACCCAAGGTCCGGCCCTTCAGGTCGGCCTGGCTCTCGAGCTTAAAAACATCATGGTTGATTTTTTCAACGGAGGATGCGGCCTGGTCGCCCGGGAAGGTGGGCTTGTTCTCGCATCCGCCGAGTAGAACCACGGCGGCACAAAGGCCGATAATGCCGGACCTGCGAAAGCTGTACAACAAGCCGTTAAGCTCCAGCCTCACCGGGTTTTTTCCTGAGCTTGCGCGGTGCCGGAGTTCCGTACTGAGCAAAAATTGCTTGTATCTGATCGTAGTCTAATTCTTCCTTAATCAGCAGTTCGGCTGCGAATTTTTCAAAAACCACCGTTTCGCGCTCAAGAACAGCCTGAACTTCGTTCATGCAGTCGTCCAAAATCTTTTGCGTGTCTCGGTTCAGCTTGTTTTTGATGTCATCGGCAATCTGCTCGATCGGAACCGCCGCGTAGTCACCAATCAGCCCCGAACCGCCCATCCCGAATCTCCAGACCATCTGATGCGCGAGGTGCATGGCTTTTTTAAAATCATCCGCCACGCCACTAGTCGTCGTGCCAAACTTGCATCGCTCAGCAACATAGCCAGCCAATGATGTCTTAATCCAGCCGAGGATGGCCTCCTTATCGTGCGAATAGAGCTCTTCAGTCATCAGGTGTTGAACATGTCCCAAAGAACCACCAACGCTGATGATCGTCGCGTAGTTGGCCTCGTTTTCAGGGTGCAGATAATAAATAACCACCGCATGACCCGTTTCGTGATACGCGGTCATGGATTTTTCCCGCTCAGTCATCTTGAGGCGATGCTTAAATCCAAGGTCGATCCGGTCCATTGCGGCCATCAAGTCTTTGTAATCCACCGCTCCCTTGCCCTCTCGGGTTGAGATCAGCGCGGCCTCTTGAATGATGTTGTTAATGTCCGCAGGGGTCTTGTAGATAGCCTTTCGCGCCAGCCGCGCGACATCCATTGTTTTGTCGTATTTGATCTTGTTGAGATAGTAGTGAAAAAGTTGTTCGCGTTCGACTGAATCTGGCTTTTGGACGGTGATCTTACGGTCAAAGCGGCCGGGGCGCAGAACCGCCTCATCAAGCGCCTGCTCCGACGCGTTCGTTGCGCCGATAACGACAATGTTTCGGCCGGTAGTTTCCAGGCCGTCCATTTCGGCCAATAGCTGATTCTGCGTGGAATTGTGCTCTTGCTGACCGCCAAATCCGGAATCAATGGTGCGGCGGCGGGCCAGCGTATCGATTTCGTCGATAAAAATAATACAGCCGCCATGCTCTTCCGCTTCCATTTTTGCCTGCTTGAAAAGCTGACGGACGCGCGAGGCGCCGACACCGACATACATTTCGATAAATTCGGATCCCGACATTGCGATAAAAGGCACACCAGACTCCGTTGCGATAGCTTTGGCCAAATAGGTTTTGCCACAGCCGGGAGGCCCCATCATCAACAACCCGCGCAACATCTTGCCGCCGATTTGCTTGACCCTTGCATGATCCTTGATGAGCTTGACGATTTCGAGTGACTCGATCTTGGCCTGCTCCATTCCGATAACATCATTCCATTTGATGTCGACTTCTTTGGTCTTGACCCGCTTCTTGGAAATCTTGGAAAAACCGCCGCCGGTCTGCACCCAGTGCAGAAGGAGCACGAACACCACGGCCGAAACGATCGAATTGATCGGCATCATGGACGACCACGCAATCATGTAGGTGCGCTGATAGGAATCGATCCGGGATAGAAAAAACCATGGGATCCAGAGCGAAAGAAGGATAACCAAAAAAACGAGCAGCTTGATCCAATGACGCATGAAGAAAAATTTTATCTTACGGTTCCACATAAAATAATCCCTAACTCGGATTGGTATCCGATTCCAAATTTGGTTGAAGAACCCGGTCCAGCGCGCACGCTTCAGCTAACCGCTCCGCCGCTTCGTTCAATCGGCCGCGCTCCTGGTACAGAAGCGCGTACATAAAACTCGCGTACGCCCGCGATTTACGCCGCTCATTGTCCGCCATCACAAACCCGCTCCTCGGCGCGATCCCATGCGAAGTCGTGTGCTGCATCTTCC
>JAGVCY010000237.1 GCA_020058965.1 Candidatus Omnitrophota bacterium
CGGGGCATTGGGGACAGAAGTGCCCGGAGTGGCTTGGCGCGGGATTTCGGATCTGGCGGTTGGCGATCAAAAGTTTTCGGGAACCGCCCAACGGCGGAAGCGATCGCATTTTTTATTTCACGGAACCATCTTATACGGCTTTGATCTGCCGCTGATCGAAAAGTACCTCAGGCACCCACAGGCGAAGGACGAGCCCGATTATCGCGAAGGCCGCGATCACTTGGGCTTTTTGACCCAACTCCCCTTACCCGCGCCCAAAATCAAGCAGTTGATTTCGCAAGTCTGGAACGCCGAATCGCCCCTTCCCTACCACCCGCAAGATTCCGTCGCCGAGCTGATCAAAACCCGCTACTCGCTTCCGGAATGGAACTTGAAGTATTAGATCCAAACGATGTGGATCTGATCCTTCACTTTTTCAAATCCCCGGTCGCAGGTCAAAAGTTCCCCTCCTGAAAACTGCGCCAGCGCCGCCGCGAAGCTGTCGGCATAGGACAATTTCCCCGCGGCCTTGAAAGCCGCCGCCCGTTCGGCAAAAACCTTGTCGACCGGAACAATGTCTATCGGAAAGGACTCGGCTAAGGATACGGATTGAAGCGCTTTTTCCGCGCCGACATGTTGATGAAGGACATACACCACTTCACCCCAATTGACCGAACTGATCAGCAGGGAGTTTTCTTTTTCAAACGCCTCTTCCAGAGCCGAGGCCACCGTGCCATATCCCTTTTCGCGTCTTAAATAAGCCAGAAGTGCCGAAGCATCCAGCGCTCGCTTCACCACTTGGAGTCCTCACGGCGTCTTTCGACGGCTCTTTCTTTAAGCAGCGCGGCCACCAAACCTTTTTTAGTGCCCGCGAAGCCAGCCATTCGCTCAAAATAACCCGGACCCATCAACTGAAGAACGATCCGATCCTCCTGCTCGATGACGCCCAGCCGCGTTCCTTTTTTTATATTGAGATGTTTACGGATCGCCGCAGGGATCACGATCTGTCCTTTACTGGTCATCACCGCTGTCGTCATAAATCCTCCATTTGACAAAAGTATGCCCTATGGATATAAGTAAGTCAATTTTTTATATGTCTTACTTTATCTGGAGATCCTGTGTTCTATCTCGGTTTGAAGATATGAAGAAGCGCGGGCAGGACGAGCAGATCGCTCACGGCCGCCAAACCGAGCGTGACGCAGCTCAAAAGTCCGAACTGAACCGTCGGCATCATGTGACCGAACATCGTCACGCCGAATCCGCTGGCTAAAATGATGGACGAAACAAACATCGGCCGGAATCGCCGCGAGAGCGCGTGCGTGACCGCCGCGTCCGCGTTCATCCCGTGGCCGCGCGCTTCCCGGTAACCGTAGATCAGATACACGGTATTGTCAAAAACGAGTCCGATCGCCACGCTCGCGATCATCGCGGTCGCGGTGTTGAGGCCGATCCCAAAGTACGCCATCATCCCAAAAAGCCCCGCGATCGGCACGATGTTAGGCAGCACCCCCAACAGCGCGTACGGCGCCGAACGCATCACCAACACGATCAGCGCGAGGATCACGCCGAACGCCATCACCACGCTCACGATCTCGTCCCTCACCAATTGTCCGGCCATTTCCGCCAAAAGACGCGTCTCCCCCGTCACGGTGATCTCCCAATCTGCTCCGAGCGCGTCATGCGCCGCCGCGGGAATTTCTCGGGTCAATTCCATCACGCGGCGCGTATTGGAGGAATTTAAAAAAACGGTGAAGCGTAATTTGGAATAGCCGGGCGCGGCCAATCGCTTCATATCCTTTTTCATCTGCTTCGGAAGCTCATTCAGGATTTTGCCCAACACCGCCTCCGACCTCGGCCGCCCCGACACCCCCTCAAAATACCGCACCACATCCGTCAATCCGATCGAATGCGAAACCTGCGGCAGCGCGCCCAGCGCTTTTTGAAATTGATCCAACCGATCCCATACCGCCGGGTCGCTCATTTGATCCGGCGCGGGCGGCTCCAGCACGATCTCCAGCGGATAGATCCCGCCCATCCGTTCCATAAAAAATTCCGTTTCTTTTCTAAAAGTGTCGGCGGGTTTAAAGATCTTGAGCAGATCCGTCGAAGTTTCGATCTTCGGGATTTCGCGGGCGCAGAGGGCGACAAAGATCACCGCGGCGGCGAGGATCGCCCAATGCGCGTGCCGCGCGACCCAGGCGGCCCCCCAGCCGATTTTTTCGAACACATTGAGCCGATGCTTGCGCAAACCCATGGGCCAGGACGCGAAGAGAGGAGCCCACACCATGGTCAGGAACCACGCGGCGGCCGTTCCGACCGCGCCAAATTGTCCGAATTCCCGCACCGCCAAAATATGACTCACCTGAAGCGACATGAATCCGATGAACGTGGTGAGGTTGGCCAAAAAACACGGCGCAAAAACTCCTTTGAGCGTATCCGCCAGCCGATGCGCCGGACTCGCGTGCCGGGAGCCGCGCGCCAGATCAAATATTCCGCATGCTTTGATGGTCGAACTCACCGCGACGATCAGGATCACGGGTGACAAAAGCGCCGTCACCGCCTGCATTTTCACGTCCATGAGAACCATGCACGCGCGCGTGATCACCAGCGACCCGCCCATCACCGCGAGGCCATAAATCACCGTCCGCAAATCCAGATGAAACAACACCAGCAACGCCACGATCACGGCGACGCACAAAGGCACAAAGGTTTTGCTGTCCAGATCGATCTGCGTGCCGAAGGCATTTTCTTCGACGGCGGTGCCGGTCAGGGCAAGCTCGGAGCCGGGGCGCAGAACTCCCTGAAGCGCCGCACGAATACGGCCGATGGTCGAACCCCAGCCGGGGTCGTCGGCATCGGGTTTGACGAACAACGCCAGGGCGATGGTTCGACCGTCGGCCGACACCAGATGCGATGCCTCCGGCGGCCACTCCGATCTGCGCGCCAAAAACTTTTCGGGCGTTTCATCACCGTCACTCAATTTTTCCAACAACGGTTTTTCATCGATACGGCCGAACCAGCCCATTCGATGCTCCGTCTGTCCGTTCAGCCCGCGAACCGATTCGATCTGAGGAATTTTTTTTAGCGCGTGGGTCAGTTCGTCAAGGTAGGCGGGGGTTTTGGCATCGAGTCCATCCGGCAGTGTGATGCCGGCGATGATCGTTGAGTCGGAGCCGAACTTTTTTACAAATTGGCCGTATTCGTACCAAGCCAGACTCTCCTTGATAAAAAAAGTGGTGTTCGTTGAATCCGTTCCAATTTTTTGGGCGATGGGAACTAATCCCGCGCAGAGTAAAACCGTCAACACCGCCGCCGGCCAATGAAGCCGACGCAGCCAGACCGCCCACCGCGGCGCCGCCGCGTCCTGAGGGTGCGCCTCTCGGTCTATGAGCTTCGGTCCTTCGTTGCCGTGTGAATGTGTCACGGAGTCGGCCGGCTCATTTTAAAAAGTCCGGACAGCAGTCCGGGCGCGGCCGACAAAGCACCGAGGGCGAGGCGCGAAACGACCGGCGACCGTTCCGCGCGGCCGATCGCTTTTCCAAAACCAAATTTTTGGGCAAAAGTTTTTTTCCACGCGCGTTCAAATGCCGCTGCCGCTTCCGCTTCCGACTGGCCCGTTCGGCTCGCATCGACCAACACGTTCGCCAGCATCACTCCCGATTGCATCGCGATCGGGATTCCTCCCCCGATCACCGGATTCACCATCGAAAGCGCGTCACCGATAAAAAACTTTTGATCCTGATAAAAAATCGTCCGGCCGTCCGGCTCCGCCTGGCAGGTTTGCCAATCGCTCACGCGGCTCGCGTCCCGCAGCTGATGTTTAAGATTGGGGTTGGCGGACATGAATTCGCGGATCATCTGGTCGAGATTTCCATGCGCTTCTTTTATATAGCGCCCATCCACGCAAAGGCAGAGCGTCGCTTCATTGGGACTGATCGGGTTTAAACCCACATGACCGCGTTCAATAAAGTGCAACGCCACCGATCCCGCGAGGCCGCGCACGCCCTTAAACACCGTTTTGCAGGCAAAAAATGGCCGGGATATTTTTCCGGGAATCGTAACGGCCGGCCGCCGGCCGGTCGCGTTCACCCAGTGACGCGCCCGAAGTTCAATTTTTTCATGCCCGTCATTCGCGCGAACGCGCGCGCCCCAAATCCCCTGCTCCCGCGCGCCGTCCATATTCTCGACCGCCGTCTCCGTCCAAACCCGAGCACCTTTGCGCGCCGCCAGACCGACCAGCCACTGATCAAAAACTCCTCGGTCAACTGCA
This sequence comes from Candidatus Omnitrophota bacterium, assembly GCA_020058965.1. Lineage (GTDB taxonomy): Bacteria > Omnitrophota > Gorgyraeia > 2-02-FULL-51-18 > JAGOUK01 > JAGOUK01. The sequence continues at coordinate 4,250 of JAGVCY010000237.1, forward strand.
TACCCTTCACGATTCAATTTTGTCTGAACCAGACGCGGAGCCGAGCTTGGCCGTGGTGCCGAAACTTGCACCGATCTAACGCGCGACAACCCCGGCAACTCGGCAAAGTCCCTATCCCACCCCCACACCTTCGCCC
>JAGVCY010000058.1 GCA_020058965.1 Candidatus Omnitrophota bacterium
CAAAACTTTTTTCATCGATCCCTCCTGTGTATAAAATTTATATGGGCTTATTGTACTCCGCTTGTCCGTAAATATATTTATAAAAATTATTTCTTTACTCCTGCCACCTCAAACGCTAAATTGCGTCATGCCGACTCATGCTCCCCCATCCCCCTTGACCGCTCAAAAAATGTCTCAGGCCCTCGAAGCACTGCGTTCGCGCTTCGGGTACCAGGATTTCCGGCTCGAGCAGGAACATATTCTGGAAGCGATCTTTCGTCGGGAAGATCTGCTCGCCATCATGCCCACCGGCGGCGGCAAATCGCTCTGCTATCAGATTCCGGCCATTTTATCGGACGGCCTCACTGTGGTGATCTCGCCGCTCATCTCGCTCATGAAGGATCAAGTCGACGCTTTGCGCCTGCTCGGCATCGAAGCGGCCTTCCTCAACTCGACGCTCACAACCAACCAATACGCCGATGTGATGCAAAACCTTCGTTCCGGCAAAACCAAGCTTCTCTATATCGCGCCCGAGCGGCTTTTTTCCCAGGACCGCCAATTTTTGGATTTTTTGCAGTCGCTCAAGGTTGACTTGTGCGCGATCGATGAAGCGCATTGTATTTCGCAATGGGGTCACGACTTTAGGCCGGAGTATCTCAAACTTTCAATTCTCAAGGAATATTTTCCAGGCGTCCCCGTCGCGGCATTTACTGCCACCGCTGACCCGGCGACTCAGAAGGATATCCTGCATAAGCTCGGCTTGCGTAACCCCCGCACCTTCATCGCCAGCTTCGATCGCGCCAATATTCATTACCGCGTCGAACCCAAGAGCCAATCCTACGGCCAGCTCGTTTCCTTTATTAAGCGCCGCCGCGACGAATCCGGCATCGTGTACTGCCTCTCCCGCCAGTCCGTCGAGACGCTGTGCGAAAAACTCCAGGCCGACGGCTTCTCCGCGCTTCCCTACCATGCCGGCCTGACCAAGGAAACGCGCGACCGCAATCAGGACCTCTTCCTCAAAGACGAAGTGAAGATCATGGGCGCGACCATCGCCTTCGGCATGGGCATCAACAAGTCCAACGTCCGCTTCGTCGCTCACATGGACATGCCAAAAAATATTGAAGGTTACTATCAGGAAACCGGCCGCGCGGGTCGCGACGGGCTGAAGAGCGACGCGCTTTTGTTTTACAGCTCCGGAGATTACGCCAAGCTCGCCAAATTTGCAGCGATCGACGGTAATCCCCAGCAGACCGCGATCCTACTCGCAAAGCTCGGCCGGATGAGCCGCTTCTGCGAGCTCAACACCTGCCGCCGCAAGCACCTGCTTGAATACTTCGGCGAAACTTATGCGGGTGGGACGGGCGCGTCCTGCAATTCCTGCGACAATTGCACCAAAACGATCGTTCGCACCGACGAGTCCGATCTGGCCAAAACGGTGATCCGCGCCGTGCAAACGCTCGGCGGCGCGTTTGGCGTGACGACGGTGGCGGATTTTTTAAAAGGGGCGGCTTCGGCCAAGTACGCGGGGCGGCACGAGGGACTGGAGGGATACGGCGCGCTCAAAACTCACACCAAGGATACGATCAAGCGAAAAGTTCGGGAGCTGGTTGAGTTGGGAATCCTGCGGCAGGAAGGTAACGAGTATCCGGTCGTGCGACTGACGGCTAAAGCAGCCGGTGTTTTGGACGGCACCGAGCAGGTTCAGATGACCGTTCTCGCCCCGCGCATCGAAAAGGAAGAAAAGGGCAAGCCGGAGCGTAAAGAAAAACTCTCCGACCTCTCCTACGACGAAGCGCTGTTTGAAGAATTAAGAAAAGTGCGTAAGGTCCTCGCGACCCGCGAAAATGTCCCCGCCTACATGATTCTGTCCGACAAATCGCTGATCGAACTCTCCGCCCACAAACCCAAAAACATGGAAGCCCTTCAGGGCATCTACGGCTTCGGCAAGGTCAAGCTCGAAAAATACGGCTCCACCTTCCTCGACTCGATCAAAAAGTTTTAATTCCCCGGATCGCCGGTCGTCCCGAGCCAATAAAAAAAACCAGGATGATCACTCATCCTGGTTTTTCTTAAACCCGCCGCGATAACTTTAGATCAATACTTGAAGTTCCCCATCAGGGCAAAGAGATGGCCGTCGTACTGGGACCGGTCGTTGCGGTTGTTGAAGTTGAGGTAGGTGTAATCGAATTCGATCTCCCAATTGTCGTTGATCTCGCGCACGAAGGCGGTCTTCAGCGTCCAGTCATCACCGCGCTTTTGCCGCGTGCGCGCCGGAAACGCAAATTCGGGATATTGGGAGACCGCATAGGAACCCTTCACTTCGGTCGTCAGCTTGGGCGCGATCGGAAATCCCACCCCCGCGTCGAGCGTGACTTTATTGAGCACATTGTTATCACCCAGCGAGAAGTCGTGCCGATAGCTGGATCCCAATTTATAAAAGTAGTCCTTCACTTTGGGATCCGGGATCAACTTATGATCCAACCCGATCTCCTCGCTCCAGCCTTCCTTATTGGTGAATTCGGGTCTGCTGCCCGTGTCGTCCTTCTCGTTGTAGCTCACCGTGTTGGTGACCGACGGCTTGTAGTGCTCCGTCCAATCCCATTCGAGCTCAACGGTGTTCTTGTACCCAAGACCGTTGTACACGCCATGTTTGGCGTTGTGCGTCCCGCCATTGCGCATGACCACTTCAACGGGCTTGCCAAAAAGACTTCCGTTTTTATGACCGAGCGAAATGCCGGCGATGTGGGTCAGCTTGTTCCGCTCGTCCAGCGAGCTGTCCACATACGTGTGCTTCAACGATCCGTCCAGCTTGATCAGCCAATCATCCTTATCATAAACATTGAGCGTTCCGCCCAAATTGTACTGCCAGGTACCGGCGTCAATGTCCGCCGCCTTGCGCTGCTCGGCCACGTTCGAGCGCTTTTTGATATTACTGTCATACGTGTATCCAAAACCGCCCTTGATCTTGAACGGCCCTTTTTTCTTCTTCTCCGTTTTGAGCTTCTTATCCGCCTTCTTGGCATAAGGACCGGCCGGGTCGTAGATCTTGGCGAAGCTCAGGTGCTTCTTGGCCTCCGCCGTCATCTTTAATTTTTTAAGCGCCGAGCCCCAGTCCTCATGCAGCGCGATGCCCAGCGGATCGAGCAGGGCCGCTTTTTCAAACACCGGGATGGCGTTGGCCGCAAGACCGGCCTTGGTCAGAGACGCGCCGGTGTAGCGCAGAACCATGACGTCCCCGGGGTATTGAGCGGCCATCACTTCGTAAGCGGCGGCGGCACCCGCAAAGTCCTTGGCGGCAAAAAGCTTGGACGCCGGGCTTTCGGTGAATTGCTTGGGCTTGATCGTCGACGCGGGAGGGTCGAGCGGATCCACGGAGCTCCCCGCGGACAGCTGCGCCGCCATCCGCGCGGCAACATCGGCCACGACCGTGTCGGGATGCGCGGAAAGAATATCCTTCAACGTGGCCTGAGCGTCCGCCGCCTTCGAAGCGCGCGCCTGCGCTTCCGCCAAATAAAGCGCCGCTACGCCGTCGTCCGGCACGCTCTTTAACCGTGCCTGAAGGGGCTCGATACTCTCTTCGAAGCGGCCCGCGCGTCTCAGAGCGTTGGCCAACAACCGCTGATACTCGCTCTTTTTGGGGTTCTTCGCGATCTCGGCTCGAATGGCCGAGACGGCTTCATCCGGATTGCCTTTACCCGTCAACTTGGCGGTCGGCGTCTTTAGAACCTTGCGATAATCCGTCAGGTCCAACTCTCCGGCCAAACCGGCGACCGGCCAAGCCAACATCGCCGTGCCGATGATCACAAGCGCAAAAAACTTATAGCCCATCTGTTTAGCTCCTAAGCGCATTGTCGACCTCCGCGTCCTCGGCCATCTGACCGCCTTCGGATTCAGCGGAATCGAGCTCATCTTCGCTCATGGGCTCATCGTCCTCGTCCTCATCCTCGGACAACTCGCCCTCGTCATCGTCGTCCATGTCGTCAAATATCTCGTCGACGGTCTCCTCGATCTCTTCATCCTCCGCTTCCTCAAATTCGTCGTCGGTGATCTCGTCTTCGGCCTGATCGTCTTCCTCGTCATCGATCTCATCGTCCGAATCAAACAGATCTTCCTCGTCATCGGCCCATGCCGCCTGAGATCCCAACCGGGGCAAAAGTTCGTCCCACTGAACCGCCAACGTGTTTAGCGGCAGGACCGTAAAAGCAAAGATCATCAGCAGTCTAAAAAGAAACGAGGTGGGCATATCGATCCTCCGTAAAGCGCATGAGTTTTAACAACAAATCAGTAAGAAATATATCAAATCTAGCTACGTGTTAGCAAGATTTAGTTTTAGTAACGATTTTTATGGTTAAGTTGGACCGGTTGGACCGGTCGGCTCAGGCGTGCCGGCAGAGCGCCGCAATCAGTTCTGCTGCTATGATGCGGAGGAGAGGTCGGTTAACCTCAAATGGGTCGTACTCAAAACATAGACCGCCCTACGCAAGCAAAAAATCGGTTAGAAGTTAAAATCCGCCCCGAGCATCACGATATGGTTGGAGTACCCAAGCACGTCATCGCGGGTTGTCAGCGAAGGGTCAATGTCCGTTGTGACATTTGATTCCACATATGAATATTTAGCCCCGACGCTGATGTTCTCGGTGAGATCGTAGTCAAGCCCTACCCCAACCGTGAAGATGTCGTCCTCCCGGCCCGCATGCAGCGGATCGCTCGCCACCGAATTACTCGTGGTGTAATTCCGGAAGTCGTACTCATAGAACGGTGTGATATGCCATTTCGGCATGAACTCATAGTTCACATTAACACCCACCGCATGCTGGTCATAAGAAATATCATCATCCACCGCGGGATCATTGTCGCTACCCTCGGCATCCAGTGTTGTATACACATAGTAGGGCGACACCTTCAGATTGGGCAACACATCGTCAAAAATAAGCTTAACATCGATGTTGTGGGTCAAATTGTCGCGTTCGTCAAAGGCACTCGCATAATCATTATCCTCAAGGACATAGAGAACCCTAAACCGGATCACGCGAGTCAACCGCTTCCAATAGCTGACGCTGAACATGTCTTTTCCGAGCTCGGATTTGCTGTAACTGGCGGTGTCTTCATCAAACAGGTAGCGGTTAAAGTAACTGGGTAAGCGGGTGTAGCGGAATTTTACAATATCATCATATCGGGTCACACGCTGCTTGAATTCGAAGCTGTACTGCTGGTAATCCTTGTTGTCGTTCTCTCCGTAAATATTCCAATTGGATCTGAATTCAAAACGCGTCGGCCGGCCCTTCGCAAATTCCTTTTCGAGGTACACACCCGCCGTATAATCCTGGACCCAGTCGTCAATACTTTCAACATCCACAAATTTGGTGGTGCGCTGCAATCCGGCATCATAGTTCTGGATGTCGTCATCCGAATAAGATTGCGCGTTCGATTCATAACGGCCGCCGACCGATCCGGTGAGCGCGGCATCCATCCCGGAATCACCGATATTGCTCCAATGGAAGGGATTGGATTCCGTTTGGGCGGCCCATACATCACCACCGCCGAACGCCAGGAACATCGTCGACACAACCGTTATCGTTCGAATCAATTTCATGTCATCATCCTTTGTCATGCGATCGCCAAGATTATAAAGAAACCCCCGGAACAGCCGACGCCATCACCGGCTCCGACACGGGAGCGGCATAGGCCCTTGCCAACACTCGACTGACTCCTCTTCGTCCAACGGCAAAAATAGAGTACCTATGCTTTCCAACCGGCACGTAAGTATACACAAATGCGGAGCGGCCGACAACTGTTCCCGCATCCGCGCCCGCAATCGTAACACCCTCGTCTTTAGGGACCAACATGTTCCTCTTGATCTTAATTTTTGAGTCCTGTCGGATCAGGATCGCGTAATCGGCCTTGCCGGTCATCGGATCACCCGTTCCCGCCCACCGCGTAAGCAACCTGAGTTGTGCCGGACCCTCCACGTCGAACACGACGCTCTTTTTTGATCCCAAGCGGTGGTAATTTCTGTCCTTGCCACCCACCTGGATGAGTACTTTTTTTCCCGCGCGTGAGGGTCTGATCCGGCTCCACAAATACTCCCGCACTATGGATGTCTGGTACAAAAACCTCACATTCACTCGCCCGTTTTGTTTTGCCGGCATTGTCAGCTGAACCCGGTGCAAACCGTCGGGCACATTGACCCGGTATGTTCGAAGTCGCCCCAGGGCGAACCTCGGGTCTGATTCGTAGCGGGTCATGTAGGATCGGGAATTGCTTCGCGAGTACTGCCGGCCCTTTTGACTATCCAATTGGACGCGCAGGATGTATCGTCCGTTGGGAGTGCTACTCACAGAGTCCAGATGGCCCCGGGTCAAAATATCCAGCCGGCCAGGCCCCTGAACTTCGACCGCAAGTCGATCTCCCTGAGCGATCTGCTGATATTCATTGCGCTTGCCTTGCGTCACCAGGACGACCGGGTTGATCGGAATGAGGGGCCGTAGCACCATTCTGTTTTGATCTCTTTCCGCCAATTCCTTATGGCTTCCCACCCATACCCATCCGACTATGGCTGCGATGAGAATGAAGACATACAACTTCGCATAGCCCTTTGGGACCGTCATTGATCGCGCCGTTTATTTCGCAACGACCGCCGTGCAAAAAGTTTTGGCAGGAGGTGCAGATCGGTCTCGATGCAGATGACCATGGCCGTGACGATCGCGACAAGAGTCATGAGAATGGGCCCTAATTTGTACTTTTCGTCGGCAAAGACCTTGCCCACGCCAACTTCCGGAAGCGGAACCGGGAAAAGTGGTAGTCCATACTGTCCGGCCAGTTTCTGCATGTGCAACAAATGAATGATGGGGATTTGGCGCTCTGCCATTGCCACCATTACACCGCGCCTGTAAAACCGGGATACGTCGATATCTTTGTTCAGTCCGGGAACAAATAGATCGCCATTGGATACGGTCCCCAAACTCGCGGCGCCTCCTCCGACATTGATAAATGCCCTGATCGGCGTCCCCTCGGACTGTCGGTCATAGATCTGCATGCGGCGGTCGGCGGAGGCGTCAACGTCATCTTCCTGGATCAGTTCAAGTCCATTGCGACGGATAGCTTCCAAGATCACCTTGCGCCCTTCATCGGGGTTTGATCTCGCCTGGTCTCCGGATCCACCCATTGAAGCCGCAACACTGCCGCGACTAAAGACTCCCTTTTTTACCAAGTACGCTTCCATATCGAGCCAGGTAAACTCCGGATTGGTCGCGCCCCAGCTGGAAGCGCCGACGGAGCTGATGAGGATCAGCTTGATGCCGAGCGCCTCACAGGCGGACATCACGGCAATATTGGCTCCTGGCATCGAGCCGGTGAACGAAGCCGCGACGACATCGCCCTTTTGAACACCGGCTTTTTTAAGCAGATCCACCACGACCGCCGCGAAGTTGGGCTGTGTCGCGATCAGCTTGGATTCCAGAAGGCCTTTATCGGTCGTGATCAGGGTCTCTTGAGGCCCCACCAGTCCGGTTGAGTTGGGGTCAAAACGGAGATCCGTCTCGATCCTGAGGTTTTGAACCCGTTCCTGAATGAGCTTTACGGCCGAATCCATGATCGATGCCGCGCCGACCTTGTCCTTGTACCATGGATCCAGCCGCACCGAAGTG
>JAGVCY010000064.1 GCA_020058965.1 Candidatus Omnitrophota bacterium
GCGGTAGTGGCGGCATGCGCCGCGGGAGTGTGCACGATGGTGACGGCAAAACCCAGGACGGAAGAAGCGATGTTTGGCGCTGGCTGCTTTTGGGGCGTTGAAAAAATATTCGGTAAGGTTCCCGGCGTTGTTGAAACGCAGGTGGGGTATGCCGGCGGTACCGTGCCCAACCCAACCTATGAGGCGGTCTGCAGCGGCAAGACAGGGCATGCGGAAGTGGTTCGGGTGGTGTTTGACCCGGCCAAAACGACCTATACGGACTTGTTGGAAATATTTTGGAAATATCATGACCCAACGACGCCGGATCAGCAGGGCCCGGATCATGGCAGTCAGTACCGATCGGTCATTTTTACATTTTCGCCCGAACAGGATCGCCTGGCCCGCGCCAGCGTAAGAATCTTGGATGAAGCGAAGGTCTTCGGTGCTCCGATTGTGACCGAGGTGGTTTCGTCGGCGCCTTTTTATATGGGTGAGGCCTATCACCAAAAGTATCTTGAAAAAAACCCCCACGGCTATTGCTCGCACCGCCTACGATCCCCTAAATTGGGCGAGATATTGCGGGCAGGTCTCTAAATGTCTCTAAACCCTTGTTGCTTCCAGGCGTCTAAAGAGTAGAATATGCGCAAAGTTTTATTTAACACAACAATGATAAAAGGAGTTAGTTATGAAAAAAGTTAGCATGTTAGTGATCGCAAGTCTCGTTCTGGGGATCTCGGTTGTTCCGGCTTTTGCCGGTGAAAAGGGTTGGTTTGGGAAAGAGAACCGCGGTGAGCGCAAGGAGTTCAAGCAACAGCAACATCAGGAAAACAAGGAATTCCGCAAGGAAGTCAAAGATTTGCCCGCGGATCAACGCTTAACCGCGGTGCAGCAGCAACGGCAGCAGCAGTTCGCCGAAAATAAGGTCTTCATTCAAAAACAGCATGACGCCAAATTCGCCGAACTGGATAAAAAACTTGCCCAAAACACAAAGTTGACGGATGCTCAGAAATCCGCCATCAAGACTCAGGTCCAAACTCAGTATCGAGAGAACATGGCTTTCCGCGAAAAGCAGTTCGCGGACGGTCAGGATTATGTCGCTAAGCTCGTGAATGACGCAAGTCTGACTCCCGATCAGCGCCGCTCGGCTCTTGAAACCTATCGCCAGCAGCAAATGAAAGCAGGTAAGGAGTATTTTCAGGGTCAGCGCACCGAAAATAAGGACCTCAAGGCATCACTCAAAAAGAAATAGAGCGCCAGCGTTCGTCCCCGTAGCTCAGTTGGATAGAGCATCTGCCTTCTAAGCAGGAGGTCGGCCGTTCGAGTCGGCCCGGGGACACCACTAAATGGAAAAAGACAGAGGACGGGGGATCGAGACGGAGATGAAAAATTGCATGATTTTTAAGTGCTTTACTTGCGCGTTAGTTTTGCTCAGCACTGCCGACGCGGCTGAAGCAGGTCTGTTTCCCCGCAGGCGACAACCCGCCCAGCAGCAACGCCCCGTCCAGCGGCAACGCGCCCCTCAGCGCCGGCAGGTTCAAATCCCCGCGCGCCCGCATCGCGATTCCCTTCAGGAGCATTTGGATAAAAAAATGGCAAGAGAGGCCCTTCATAAAAACAGCGCCCCGGGAAACGGGGGAAAAAATCCGTCTCACCAAGAGCCCGAGCAGCCCGTTTACACCCCCCGCGTACTTACCTCCAAGGATTCGTCCAGCTCCGTCCTCGTCCATTGAATAGTTAGAGATGTCAATAGAATGTAATTATTTGTAAGAAATATTGATTTTTAGCATATCATCCGTATACTCTGATTAGATGAAGACACAGAAGCTGATTTTAATAGTAATGACGGTTTTTTTGATATGCGGGCTTGCCGCAGATTCAAAGTCGGCTTTTGCCGACTATAGTTCCAGCAATAACCAGGGGCGGTCGTCTCGCCGGGATGCGAGCGGCTTTTGGAGTCAGAGCGCCTCCTCTTCCAGCCACGCACCCACGACGCCGGAGATCTCTCAGGGCCTTTACGGCACCGACCCGAGCCAGTATGATACTTCCGAGAGCAACGATACGCCGGAAGTCATTAACCAGGCCGGGTAATTTCAGCGCTTCTAGTTATTTGCCCCGTTCCAAGAGCCGTTAAATGAAAAAAATATTATTTATAGCCGTTGTTGTCATTTTTATTATCCTGGCTGTCATTGGGATCGGCGTTGGTTTTGCCGCGCTGCGTCCGGAAGCGCATCGAGTTAAAATCGAGCAGGCCTTGGAAAAATATTTTAATGGGGACGCCAAAATCGCGCATTTGTCTTTGGTGTGGCAAAACCAATACCCGGGTTTGGAGATTCAAAATATTGATCTGAGACCGCATGGATCAGCTTCACAGGAGACTCAGCCGCAGGCGAACGCGGATAGTTTTACCGCGGATTCGGCACGGCTTTTTATGGATTTTAATGCTTTGCTCAAAAAGGAGTTGCGGGTCAAATCGGTGCTCCTGGATCGGCCGCGGCTTAATTTGACACGCCCCGCCGATGGGCATGGGCAGAATGGCATGAGGGTCCAAGGGGGCGCGTCCGGAGATCCGCTGGGATGGGGAGGCATGACCTGGAAGGTGGATGAGGTCGTCTTACAGAACGGCGAGCTTCACTACTTGAGCGGCGGACCCGGGCATCCGCATGACTGGAGCTTAAAAAATCTAAATTTAAAAGTCCGGCCGAAGCGGCCCGATCAGGGCATCGCATTTGAAGGAAAGGCAGCCATCCTGACGGATACGACCAACACCAATTTTTCCGGAACGCTTCATCGGGAAGGCGGGTCGGGCGGATGGACGCTGATGTTCTCAAAAATTCGGGCGGGGTTTGCGGATGTTTCGGTCCGCTCATTGGAAGAGGCGATTCCAATCTTGGAAGCGGCAGGGCTGAGGGGCCGCCTAGCCGGAGCGTTGAGCGCATCCATCGAGCGCTTGTCCTACGAGGCTGGAAATTGGACGGATGTCGCCGGCAGCGTGCAGGTGGAAGGAGCCAAGTTTTTTATTCGCGTTTTCAAGAGCCCTTTGACAGAATTTAATTTGAGTACTCAATTTGACCGGGATACGGTGGTGATTTCGTCGTTGGACGGAGAAGTCGCGCACGGGACATTTCGCGGTCATGGAGAAATCCGAAATCTCAATAAGCCGGATCCCGACGCGTCATTTGAAATGAATGTCGATAGGATCAATCTGTCGGAATTATTTTCGCGGCCGGCGAACGGGCGCCCTCAGTTGGCGGGCCGTATCGCGTTTGATGTTAACGGCTTGGTCCAAGGCCGCGAACGCAGGCAATGGCTTGCCACGCTGCAGGGGCAAGGCCGCGCGTCGTTGACCGACGGAGTTCTGACGAATTTAAATATCATGCGGATGATCTTCGACAAACTCGCAGTGTCGCTACCGGGAGCGCGGGAGGCCTTCGCCCAGTCCATGCCGCCGCAAATCAGTCAACTGCTGTCGCTGCCCGACACCCATCTCTCACCCACCGACATTAATTTTACATTTGGAAACGGCGGGATAGCTTACGCCAACTTTAGAATTGCCGGAGACGGCTTCGAGATTTACGGCTCGGGACAGCAAGGATTTGGCGGAGATATCGACTTTAAAACTACTATCGTCCTCGACGCTCAAATATCATCCTACATCGTGTACTGCTGTCCCGACGCGTCCGCGCTTGCCGATTCGAGCGGCCGCCTCGTGATGCCGGTCCGCATCAGCGGAACCATCCGAAACATCCGCATCGAACCGGACACCAACTACCTGATCCGAAAGGTGCTGGGCGTCAAAGGCCCCGAATACCTCATGAAGGCATTGCAGCAAAAAGTATAAAAATGATTAATCGGATAGTGGCGCAGGGGCGGAGCTGATATAATCTTCTGATTATGGCGATCACCCGCAGCGCACGGCTTAAAAAAATCCTCGCGAAGGACCCGGCTTTTACCAATGTTTTGGCCGCGACCCTTATGCTGTGCTTTGAGTCACTCTGGGCGGTTATTTTATTCGACAGCGGACGAATGACGGTCGGCATCAATACGGGGTGGAGCCTTCAACTGGTTGCAGCCGGCCTGATCATTATTTTGACCGCGCCCTTTTTGCTGGGGAGTGTCTTTTTGGCTTCATCCATGTCGGATGTCGCCCGTCGAATTATCAGGGTCTGCAGTATTTTGATAGGCCTCGCTTCGGCGGTTTTTGCGGCGGGCGTTTGGCTGGAGGTGGGCGCTCATCTTCCGATGAGTTTTATGGTGACACGGCTGCCGTTCGTTCTGTTTGGTATCTTCACGCTGATGCGGATCCGGCTGCTTCGGACGCAGACGATCGAAGTTTAATCTGAGCGGGCCTGGTCAGTCTAAAAAGCGACTTTTTAGGGCAGGATCCGGCAGGGGGCAGGCGTCGAGTTTTCCGAACCATCGGTAGCGCCGAGCGGCGATAAAGTCGTAGACTGCGTCACGGAATTTCTTGGGAAATATTTTGAACGCGGTCAACCAGCACCAAGGCGCGTTCAAGCGATTGACTATTTGCATCCAGGCGTCGGACTTGAGCCAGATCTGACCGTCGGAGACTAAAATGATACCGCCGTCGACGCCGGCCGGATGCCGGCCCGAGAGCAGGACTTCAGCCGCATGTGATTGAAGCGAAGCGAATTTAAAAATTGATTTTTTGTCCCGACGGATCACCCATTGGACAGACCGGTGGCAGAGATTGCAAATACCGTCGAAGCAAATGACTGACAAAGTGTTCGCCATGACCTGTATTTTATCAGAACCACATCCACAGAAGGCCTAATTGCATGGAGCCAGAAAAAACCCCGTTCATGGACCGCCGTCAGTACACGCGGTTGGTCGACACGCTCATCGTGCGTTGCGCCCGCCTAGGGCCACCGCCGGCCCGATCCCCGATCGAAGCCCATTGGATGGCCTCAACGGTGGATGTCAGTGAGGGCGGTATTCTGTTGCGTTGTTCGGAGCGGCTGCGTTTGGGCGAGGCGCTGCAGATTATTTTGGGGCTTGAAAGGAATTCAAAGC
>JAGVCY010000114.1 GCA_020058965.1 Candidatus Omnitrophota bacterium
AGGAGATGGGAGCGAGCGCGCCTCGTCTTTGACAGCGCGCGAGCGGCTCCGTCCGGAGAAGACCTACCTTTACCTCCGGAGCTGAGCGAACCCTATGTGGGAAATAATAGCTGCAAATCAGCGCAAGTCGTTCTTCATCGTTTTAGGGATGGGGATTCTTTTGCTTGGAATGGGATATCTGATCGGTGTGGCGACGATCGGGCCTGAGGGCGGAATTTTGGGGATGGGGATTGCGAGCGCGGTTTGGATCGTGATGACGGCGGTTAGTTATTTTCAGGGTGATTCGATATTGCTGTCGACGTCCCGAGCGCATGAGATCACGGCTGAGATGCATCCTGAGCTTTTTAATGTTGTGGAAGAAATGAAAATTGCGGCGGCGCTGCCGAAGATGCCGCGGGTTTATGTGATGGATGAGCCGGGGTTGAACGCTTTTGCCACCGGCACACGGCCGGATAAGAGCTCCGTGGCCGTGACGGCCGGACTGTTGTCCCGGCTGGACCGCGATGAGCTTCAGGGCGTGGTTGCTCACGAAATATCCCATATCCTGAATCGTGATGTGCTGTACATGACGCTCGCCGGCGTGATGCTCGGGAGCATGCAGTTGGTCGCGCAGGTTTTTTTGCGCGGGCTTTGGCGCGGGACGCATTCCATGGGATCCGCGCCAGATTCCAACCGGCGGTATCGGTCCGAACGATCTTCGTCCGGAGGTCAGGGGCAGGGGCTGATGATCGCGGCGGCGATAATTTTTGCCGTGGTGGGTCCTATATTGGCGCAGGTGTTTTATTTTTCACTGTCGCGCAAGCGGGAGTATTTGGCGGATGCTTCAGGCGCGCGGCTCACGCGGTATCCGGAAGGCCTGGCTTCAGCGCTAGAAAAAATATCCGGTCAGGCGCAACTGGCCGGCGCAAACGCGGTCACGGCACCGATGTACATCGAACGCCCAAACGCACGCAGCCTGGGAGCGGTCGGGCTTTTTTCGACGCATCCGCCGATCGATAAGCGCATCGCCATTCTCAGAGCCATGACCAGCGCGGGGTATGCCGCCTACGCCGCTTCCGCCAAAAAAGTTCTTAACGGCGACGCGATCCTGCCCGGCTCCGCTATTAAGGAAGGGGACACGGCCTCACGGGTGTCCACAACTGCCCGCCCGGTCGGCCTGGGCAATCTCCAAGAGAAGCTTCAAGCGCAAAAAAGCCAATCCCGCGCCGCGGGCGACCTGATGCGCGCCGTGAACGGATTTATTTTTTTAACCTCGGCGTGCGGACTCAAGCTCAAGCTTCCGCCTGAATATTCCCACCCGTCGGTCGATTGTCCCAAATGCGGCGAGATACTTTTGGTTCCCGCGCACGCCGCGGACCGCTCACGGCGGAAGACGCAGTTGGAACCCGGAGGGCAGGGCGCCTCGGGTGTTTTGCCCCTTTTGGATCAAAAGCCCTCGCCAAGCCAACCGATGAACACCGCCGGTTGGCGCACGCTCGCTTGCTCCGCGTGCACCCAAGCCATGACCCTCTCTCCCGCGTTCAATTCCCCCTACGCCTTCTGCCGCCACTGCGGCGCACAAAATCCGATCCGTTCCAACTAAGCCTGTCATTTGCTAGAATAAGGGTTCGGACTTATGTGCCGAGTGCTAAATCTACCGGTTCCTAAATTCTAAAGGGAGATTATATGAAAAAATTATTTGCGATCGCGTTATTGGCGATGGTGCTTTCCGCGTCTCAGGCCTACGCGGGTTGCGGTGGATGCCCTGGCGATGCGGCCAAGGGTGCCGCGAAGGGAGCCGCCTGCGCCCATGGAGGAGCGGCTGGCGATAAGGCAGCTGTATTGAAAGAAGCCGTCGAAGCACTCAAAGCCACCAACCCCGAGCTTGCGGACAAGGTCCAAAAGATCGCGGATATGCACTGCGACCACGGCGCGCACTAATATCCGACGACTGCCGCGCAAGCGACAAGCGTTACCAAAAAATACGCCCGACGGAATGTTCCGTCGGGCGTATTTTATTCGCGCCACATGGACCGCCGCTTGCACCCGAAGTTCGATTGCTAAAATCGCCCGCTAGCTGGTACAATGTTTTTCGTCAATCATTAGCATTATTAATCAATTCTAGATTTAAACATACCAAAAGAGAGCGGGAGACAGCGCATGTCGACTCAAAAATCGAATCCTAAGTCGAGCCCGAGCACGCGGGCGCATGTCCACAGCATCCAAAAACCCCTTTCTAAGGACGGCATCGCGCAGTCCTTCGCCGACAAGTGCAAATTCGCGCTCGCCAAGGATCAGTACACCGCGACCCATTACGACAACTACCTCGCCCTCGCCCTCGCGATCCGCGACCGCGTGGTCGAGCGCTGGGTGCTGACTCAGCAGCGCTATCACAACGAAAACGCCAAGCGCGTGTATTACCTCTCGATGGAATTCCTGATCGGACGCCTCATGGGAAATTTTATTTATAATCTCGATATCGAAAAGGAAGTTCGGTCCGCGATGGAAGACCTCGGGCTCGATATCGAAGAGATCCGCGGCCAGGAGCTCGACGCGGGCCTCGGCAACGGAGGCTTGGGACGCCTCGCGGCCTGTTTTCTCGACTCGATGGCGACGATCGGAATTCCCGCGCACGGTTACGGCATCCGGTACGATTACGGAATTTTTAAGCAGAAGATCAGAGACGGCTATCAGATCGAACTGCCCGAGGACTGGCTGCGACTGCCGAACCCGTGGGAGTTCGCTCGTCCGGAGTACACGGTGCGGATCCGGTTCTACGGAAAAGTGCAGAGCTATCAGGACGATAAGTTTCAATATCATGTGAAATGGGTGGACACCGAGGATGTGTTGGCCGTGCCGTACGACGTGCCGGTGCCGGGTTATAACAACGGAGTGGTGAACACGCTGCGGCTTTGGTCGGCGCGCAGTTCGACGGACTTTGACCTCGATTACTTCAACGGCGGGGATTACACCAACGCCGTGTACAACAAGATCCAGTCGGAGAGCATTTCGAAGGTGCTGTATCCCAACGATAATTCGCAGGAAGGCAAGGAACTGCGGCTGAAGCAGGAATATTTTTTCTCGGCGGCGGCGATCGCGGATATTTTGCGCCGCTTCAAATCTGAGAACACGGATCTGCGCAAGCTGCACGAAAAGGCCGCCATCCAACTCAACGACACGCATCCGACCTTGGCGATCGTAGAGCTCATGCGCATTCTCGTCGATGAGGAGCGGATGGACTGGAACGACGCGTGGGATGTGACACGCCGCACCTTCGCGTACACCAACCACACCCTGCTGCCGGAGGCGCTCGAATGTTGG
>JAGVCY010000126.1 GCA_020058965.1 Candidatus Omnitrophota bacterium
CGCGTTCACCTTCAACGATTTTTGGTCCGATATCGGAACGATCGGGTCCTACTACCAGGCGAGCCTGATGCTCACCGATTACACCCCGCCGTTCAATCTCTACAACGAAGAATGGCAGGTCTTCACGCGCCCGCGGTTTTTGCCCGCGGCCAAAATTCTGGATTGCCAGATCCATCAGTCGATCATTTCGGAAGGATGCGTCATCGAAGAATCGGTGATTCGTCGGTCGCTCATCGGGGTGCGCAGCCGCATCGGCAGCAACACCCGCATTTCTGAGTCGATCATCACCGGAAACGATTATTTCGAATCCGTTCTAGCGCAGGAACAGCACGCGGCCGTTGGCCGGCCGGCCATGGGCATCGGACGCGACTGCGAAATCCGCAAGGCCATCATCGACAAAAATGTTTCGATCGGCGACGGCGTCAAGATCATCAACCGCAACGGGGTCGATCATGAGGACGGCGAAACTTATTCCATCCGCGACGGGATCGTTGTGATCCATAAAGGCGCGGTCGTACCTAACGGAACGGTTATTTAAACAAGTCATCGCGAAGATGCCAACGGCGTTCGCGGCGATTTTCTTACAAAGGAGATAAAATGAAAAAGCGACTTTGGGTGATTTTGGGCGTGGTTTTGATGGCGGCTTCGACCGCGTTCGCGGACGCGGGCGTGACCGCGACTTCGACGATGAGCGCGTCGTCCGGCGGTAATTTTGTATCAGGCAATAAAAACAATGACGGTCAGTACACGCCGCGCAAGGTTGTGCAGCGCCGCACGGCCAATAGCGAGCCCGGCTTCTGGGATCGGGAGTGGAAGCGCTCGGGTATGGGCGAATCAGGCCTTGCCAAGCTGAGCCCCTTGGGCGATATGAAGACATTTTTGAAGGAAAAAGAAGACAAGTACCGCGCCAAGCATCCGATCGCGGACGCTCAGTAGCTCCGGCGAAGATTACGGCGGATCAGACGATGATGAGCCCGGATCAGGTGGAGCGGCTGGTTCAGGGCGTGATGCCGGACGCGACGGTGAGCGTTTCGGATATGACCGGCACGAGCGATCACTTTTCGGTGCTGGTGGTTTCGGAATCCTTCCGGGGGAAGTCCTTGATCGAGCGGCATCGAATGATGCATCGAATTTTTGAGACGTACCTCGCGGGGCCTATTCATGCGGTAAAATACAAGACGCTGACCCCTGAAGAGGCTGCGCGATAACAGTCTGTTGAAAAAGCATCATCTGCGTCGTTGCTCGGGCGCTCGCGTAGGAGTACTACGCGTCGCTACTCGCGCCTCGCAGCTGATACTTTTTGAACAGACTGTACTAACAAGGAGCTGATATGAACGAGCAGGATGTTTTGAAATTGATCGAGCAGGATGTGAAGGCCAATAAGATTTTGATCTATGTGAAGGGCACCAAGGCCATGCCGCAATGCGGTTTTTCGGCGTCGACCATCGCGTTGTTTGGCAAGCTCGGCAAGTCCTTTGAGACGCGCGACATTTTGGCGAATCCCGAACTGCGTCAACTCGTGCCGTCCTATAGCGACTGGCCGACATTTCCGCAGGTTTTTATCAATGGGCAGTTCATCGGCGGATGCGACATCGTCCACGAGCTTTTTGAGCAGGGGGAGTTGCAAAAATTGGTCGAGCAGGTCTGATTTTTTATTAAACGGGAGAAATCACATGAAGTTGTCAGATAAAAAGTTCGGGTTTGGGATCGGGTTCGGGTTTTCGGTTTTGGCCGCGGCGGTTTTATTTGCTTCGACGGCGTGCGCGGGCGGGTCGGACCGGGATCCCAAGGGACCTCCGGCTGAGCTACTCAAAAAATCAAAGACCGAAGAAAAAGCCGTTGCGACTTCGGCTCCCGGGGCCAATGTCCGCGGCGAGAGCGGCGACTTCAAGTCCTACCTTAACGACGACCTGTTTCCGACGGACGAAGAAGTGCGATTGATGGATGTGGATGACAACTCGCGCGTGGTGCTCGGCGGCGCCGAAGACACGGCCGGCGTGGCATACAAAAAAAGTTACGAAAAATCTCCCATCGCCGAATAATTTCCGGCATTCTGTTTCATGGCGAACTGGCTGCTGAAGTCCGAACCCACCGTCTATTCGTTCGACCAATTTCTGGCGGACGGAACCACCTATTGGGACGGTGTGCGTAATTATCAAGCGCGCAAAAATCTTCGTGCGATGAAAAAAGGCGACACTGCATTTTTTTATCACAGCAACGAGGACCGGCAGGTGGTCGGAACGGCCGAGGTGACGCGCGAGGCCTATCCGGATCCGACCGACGACACGGACGAGTGGGTCGTTGTGGATATCAAGCCGCTCAAGAGGCTGGTCTCTCCCGTGAGCTTGCATCAATTTAAGATGGATTCGGTCCTCAAACATTCCGCGTTGGTGCGTCAATCGCGGCTTTCGGTCATGCCGTTGGACCCCGCTCAAGCTAAACGCATCACCGAACTGGCCTCGGCATGAAGCCCGTTCAATCTTTTAAAGGACAAACCGTTCTCATCACCGGACCGACCGCGGGTATCGGCCGCGACCTGGCCGACCTATTTGCCGCAGAGGGCGCGGACTTGATCCTGGTTTCGCGAAATGTGATACGGCTCAATAAGGTTAAAGAAGAACTTGAATCCGCATACAAAGTCCGCGCTCATGTGATCCCGGCGGATCTGGCTCTGACGGGCGCGTCGGGTCAATTGATTGCGGCGGTTGAAAGGGCGAACCTGACCGTTGATGCGCTCGTGAACAACGCGGGCTATGGAGTTTATGGAAAGTTTTTGGACGAGGACATCACGGCCCAGCTCGGGATGATCGAATTGCATGTCGCGGCACCGACCCGGCTCACGCACGCGTTTTTACCCGGAATGGTCGCCCGCAAGCGCGGGGGAGTGCTCAATATTTCATCGACGGGAGGATTTCAGCCGGTCGCGATCGAGAATGTGTATTGCGCGACCAAGGCGTACCTGACGCACTTCACCGAGGCGCTGGCGGAGGAATTGGACGGAACGGGTTCGGGTGTGAGCGTGACCTGCGTGTGTCCCGGCCCCACGGAAACCTCTTTTTTTGACAACCCCCACATGAAAACCCGCGCCCCCGCCAAGCTTTCGCGCATGACATCCAAAGCGGTGGCCCGGCTGGCCTTCGATGCTTTTAAACAGGGAAAAATTCTCGAGGTCACCGGCCTTCAAAACAAGCTGATCGCCTTCGCCACCAAGATCGCCCCCCGCGCCGCCGTCCGCAAAGCTGCCCGCCGCATCGTCGAACGCTCTCAGATCACCCGACCAGCCTCCCCCTAATCCAGCAATCTGCTCAGTTGTAAGCA
>JAGVCY010000062.1 GCA_020058965.1 Candidatus Omnitrophota bacterium
CTGGGCTGATTCCGCGCTTTGCCGAAAAGTTTCGGATTCCATAACCGCCTTATCGCTTTTGGCCGATACCTGACCCAAAACCCGCTCGGTCTCCTGCAGCTCTGCAGTCGTTTGATCCAGCTGGGCTTTGAGCCCGCTCACTTGCTGCTGCATTTGCTGTTCCAATGCTTTATTTCGGTCCAAGCTGGCCTGATACTTGGCATCTAATTCCTGAGATTTTGCCAATTGCGCATTTTGAGTCTGCGCCATTGTCTGCCGTTCATTTTTTAATTGAGTAAGTTCTTGCGCGAGCGTTTCCGCATTCTTTGCTAATTCCGCAACGCGCGTTTCGGCAAGTATACGGTTCTTATCGGCAGTTTCAAGGGCCTGCTTAAATTCGGATGTGCGTTGGGCGGTTTGAATGTCCGCACTCTGCGCCGCATCACGCAGGCGTTTGGACTCAGTTTCTAAATCACTGATTTTGGTCTGCGCGGCAGCGTAAGACTGGGTCAGCTGCGTCCACTGCTTGGATGCGGAATCCTGAGTACGTTTGAGGGCTTCAAGTTCTTGCGTTTTTTGGGCTAAATTTGAATTCAAAGCTGCGGAATTATCTTTTTCGGCAGCGAGTTGTTTTGCCAGCTCATCCTTGGCCGAGGCAAGGGATTGCAGATTGCCTTCGAGACCCTTGCGGACAGCTTCCGTGTTGGCTGTGCTGCTGCTGAGAACGGCCTTGGATTCTTCCGATAGCTCAAGTTTTTTTGAAATTTGTCCGAGCGCCCGTTCGGTTTCAGCCAGTTTTTGAGACAACGCGGTGCTTGCCAGTTTGACTTTTTCCATCTCGGCCGTTTGTGAGGCGGCCTGCGCCTCCGCATTGGAGTTTTTCTGTGATGCGAGGCGAAGATCGGAAAGTTCCTTCGCCAATCGCGCGCGCTCAGCTTCGGAAGCGTCAATTTTTCCTCGGAGGGAATCAAAATTTGAGGACAGGCTGCGATGCTGGGTCTGAAGCTCATTAAAGCTCTTTTGAAGCGTCTCGAGCTCTTTTAAATTTGCGGGAGGAGCGGCGGCGGCCGATCTGTTGGAAGTGATATCTTCGCGAACTTTTTGAAGGTCGGCGATCGATGTCTGAAGCTGAGCACGATCGCGCTCATAATCGGCTTTGCTCTTGGCGAGTTCGGCGCGTTCCGCATCCAATGCTGCCGAAGCAGATGATGACTGGGAGGAGGACTTTTTTAATTGGTCGATCTGCGCGTTGCCGGCCGCAAGATTTTTTTGGAGCGAGTCGCGTTCGGAACGGACAGCCTCGATCACGCGGTCCTTATCTGTGATGCCGCGTGAGAGTTCGCTGAGCCGGGCCTCGAGGACGGATTTTTCATTGCGGAGCGTCTCAAGTTCTTTGGAGTTCTCGGGTGCTTTGACGGCCGGGACTACGGGCTGTTTGGCTTGCAGGTCCATCAATTGCTTGGATTGTTCAATCGCGCGCTTGGTTTGTTCCTGGCTGACGGCAAGGTCTTTGCGGATTTTGGACAAGTCCGCGTCTTGAGCGCGAAGCGCAGCTTCCTTTTGAGCGAGCTGATCCTTTAATTTTTGGATACTGGAATCTTTCTGAACCGACTCAATGCGCAGGCGGTCCGTTTCGACCTGAGCTTTTTGATACTCCGACTGAAAACGGTCAACGGCGGATTGGACTTCGGGAGTTGCCGGCAGGGCTGCCACAGCGGCAGCGGGCATGCGCGCTGCGACCGGCGCGGTCGTCTGAGTCGAGCGAGTGGTATTTGCTGAAGCACCGGCTTTAGCCGTGACGGCGGCCGGAGCGGCTGAAACGGGGCCCAGCGCTTCAATGAGACCGATCCACTCCTTGGAAGGAGCGTGATCCGGATGGGCTTTTAAGTGTGTCTTGAACGCGTCGATGGCGTCGGCATACTGCTCTTGTAGGTACAGCGCAATTCCGCGCTCGTAGTCCGAATTCGCTTTTTGCGGAGCCATATTCATGCGCTCGGCACCGCCGGCGGCGTTGTCCGTTTGATTTGGCTTCACCGCGGACCAGGCGGGAGTGCCTGAGGATGCAAAAACGACTGCGGTCAAGAGTGCGATAGACTTGGGAAAGCGGATCATGCGGAGCCCTCGATTTATGTGGTTGGCCATTAAAAAAAGCAGTGTTTATTAGAAAATCCTATAGAATTCTAGTATAAAAGGAAGGTGGGTTCAACGATTTGTTTTGGACTCAAAAGACCTTAGAAAAAAGTATGGTATTGGAGCTTACTTTTGATTAAAAAACAGAGCTAAAATCGTATACCCGTATTCGTAAAAACAACCTAAAAAGGAGAGCTCGTGGTTTATCAAGTGGTCCGATTGGGGCATCCGGCCCTGCGCCAAAAAGCGGCGCCCGTCAATTTGAGCGCGGTGAAAGAAAAAAAGTTTCAAAAATTGATCGACGATATGATCGCGACGATGCGTGACTACCAGGGCGTGGGAATTGCTGCGCCGCAAATCGGTCTCTCCGCGGCGATTTTTTGTGTTGAGGTGAAGGCCAATCGGAGGTATCCGGACATGCCCGGAATTCCGGTGTATACGGTGATCAATCCGAAGCTTACCCTGACCGATGCGTCCGAAGTGCGGATGATGGAGGGGTGCTTGAGCCTTCCGGATCTGCGCGGAGAAACGCCGCGCGCGCGGGCGGTGCGTCTCGAGGGGTTCGACCGGTTCGGCCAGCCGCTGGATTTTAACGCGAAGGGGTTCCATGCGCGGATCCTCCAGCATGAGTATGACCATTTACAGGGTCGGGTCTATTTGGACCGCGTGAAGAACCGCAAAAGCATTTGTTACACCGACCATTTGTAAATCGATGACCTATCCGGCGCAAGCACAGGACGCGATCGGGCTCTATGTGCACATCCCGTTTTGCATTAAAAAATGCCATTACTGCAATTTTGTGATCGCGCCGTCGGATCATCCGCAGCTACGGACCGATTATTTTAAAGCGCTGACAGCCGAGGTTGGGCGGGCGCGGCAAAAGTACGGACCGATTTGCTTCGACACGGTTTATCTCGGCGGTGGAACACCATCGGCGCTCACCATCGATGAGATGGAACAGTTGTTTTTACTTTTAAAAAAAAACTTTTCGTGGAAATCCGATGCCGAGATCACGTGTGAGGTGAACCCGGGCGAAGTCGACGCCGAAAAGCTTGCCGGGTAC
>JAGVCY010000165.1 GCA_020058965.1 Candidatus Omnitrophota bacterium
ATTACATTAGGTTCTTTGGGGGCCAAATCCGTGCGACAGGCGCTCAAAAGCGCAGGGCTTTACATGGGCGGCAATGACGAAAAATTCGACTCTCGAGAGGAGCGATAGATTGAACCGACCATTTTTAAGGAATACGGTCATCGTCTTGGGCCTCATTTTAGCGGCCGGTTTTGGGGCGATTCAGTATTTGGAAAAAAGATGCGAGTCGCGTATTCGTGCCGTCAAAAATGATCTGAACTTCCAGCAGTTGAGTGTTCAAAACTCAAGCCGGTCTCAATCGACAAGACAGAATCTTGTTTCACGCGAATCGGTCATTCAGGTTAAGAATTTGACGGCCTTGGATTTGCAAAAAGCGTTAAGACTGACTGGGTTGTACAAAGGTCCGCTGGATGGCCAATTGACCCGTGAGATCGTCGGAGCGATCAAGGAATTTCAGCGTAAAAACCGTTTGAATCCCGACGGCGTCGTCGGCAATCGAACTTGGCGTCTTCTAAAAACAGAAAGATCGGAATAAATATGAAACGGATCGGAAGATGGACGGGGCTTTGTATTTTTACGGCGATGGCTTTTTGTTTATTCGGAAATTCGATAGGACCTTTTGTCCCGCAAGCGGCAGCAGCAACCGCCAAGGAACGGGATCAAGCCATCGAGCAGTTGAGAAAAGATATGGAGGATCTAAAAAAGGAAGACGTTTCCGACGAGGAGCAGGAAAAAAGATCCCTCACGTCCAAGGCCATGGCGGCGCTTCTGGTTCTCGTGGTCAGCATCGTTCTTTTTTGGCTTCTTAGATTCGGGATACGGCGCTTCGAAGAGTTCGTTTCGGAAAAGGGCGTGATACGGGAGAGCGCCCAAACTTTGAGGCTCAAGACATTGAGCAAGATATTTCATTGGGTTGGGTCCATCGGCATAGGTCTTCTGGGGGTGTATGCGGTTCTCGACAACTTCGGCGTGAATGTCGCTCCGCTTCTTGCCGGTGCCGGTATAGTGGGATTGGCCTTCGGCTTTGGCGGACAATATCTTATACGCGATCTCATCAACGGTATTTTTATATTGGTGGAAGGGCAGTTCGGCGTGAACGATATCGTAAAGATCGGCGATTATGCCGGTGTGGTTGAAGACGTCAATCTGCGCACGACAACTTTAAGGGACATGGAAGGGCGCGTAATCGTCATACCGAACGGCGAGATAAAGGTTGTCATCAATATGGCCAGAGATTTTGCCCAAGCGGTCGTGAGCGTCGGTGTGGCTTATAAAGAAAACGTCGACAAGGTCATGGAGGTGATCGCTGTCATCGGCCGGCAGATCCGGACGGATGAAAAATTCAAAACGCTGACCATGGGTGACCTCGAGGTGCTGGGTGTCGATGCCTTTGGGGAGTCGGAAGTCACGATCAAATGCCGGATCAAAACGATTCCCACCAAACAATGGGAAGTGGCGCGTGAGCTGAGGCGGAGGATTAAAAATCGTTTTGACGAGCTTGGTATCGAAATTCCTTTCCCACACAGAACGATTTATTGGGGCAAGGATCAAAGGCCGGATTGATGGCGAAGAAAGTGCTTGTCGACTCTCTTAATTCCCAATTTCGGTCGGATACAGTAATATGATGCTACTTTAAAATTCCAGCGGACTAGAGAAGTTTCCTTGGGAACGACCTGCTAGGCCAACCGCTCTTATGGGGCAAGGTCATTGCTGTAAATATTGGAGACTTTGACCCATGATATTGGCGGTGGGTACGTTACTTTTGGGTTTCGCGCTCCTCCTCAAAGGGGCCGATTGGCTGGTTGAGGGTTCCTGCGCGATCGCCGAACGTGCGGGCGTATCTCAGCTCATCATCGGCCTGACATTCGTGTCTTTTGGAACGTCCCTGCCGGAATTTTTTGTCAACATAGCTTCCAGGGCCGGTGGAGACGCGGGCATCACGGTTGGCAATATCCTGGGAAGCAACATAGCCAACATTTTGCTCATCCTGGGGCTTTCCGCGGTCATCCAGCCGCTCGTCATCAGAAAAAGCACGCTCGTTTGGGAAATTCCCTTCGCCTTG
The DNA here is from genome assembly GCA_020058965.1 of Candidatus Omnitrophota bacterium. Lineage (GTDB taxonomy): Bacteria > Omnitrophota > Gorgyraeia > 2-02-FULL-51-18 > JAGOUK01 > JAGOUK01. Next base: position 2,042 of record JAGVCY010000165.1, read on the forward strand.
ACGGCGGCGGTCACATTGGCTGTCCTTGCGCATCATCAGGGCGCGGACATCGGTTCTTTTCACGGGTTGACCCGGCCGGACGGGCTAATCCTATTGGCCTTGTTCGCGACATTCCTTTTCTATATACACCGACTGAGAAAATCGGACGCGGCCCATAAAATCGATCTGCCCTGTCGGCCATCCCAGCTCAAGCGTTCGGTGCTCATGGTGTCGGCCGGGATTCCGGCGCTGGCGATTGGATCCCGCTGGGTTGTTGAGGAGGCCGCCGCCATTGCTTCCGCGCTCGGTGTAGCGGAAGGCGTTGTCGGGCTTACCGTTGTCGCCGTCGGAACCACTTTGCCGGAGCTGGCGACATCGCTCACAGCCTCCTTGAAAAAGCGACCGGATATCGCCGTCGGCAATGTCATCGGTTCAAACATTTTTAATATCAGCTGGATTCTTGGCATCAGCGCGCTGGTCAGCCCGCTCCCGATTCCTCGCGGCTTTATGTTCGATATCGGCGTGATTATTTTTGTAACGGCGATCTTGTTTTTATCCGCATCTTTTCGCGGCAGAGGAGTGATCGGAAGGTGGACCGGCGTATTTTTTGTGCTTTTGTACGCGGCGTACGTCGCTTCATCCGTCTTTAGATCATCCGGATTTTAACTATCTATGAGCGATTGGCATCAACTACAAGCTGCGGAAGTTCTGAAAAAGCTGAACAGCGGCCCGGCCGGGCTGAGCTCAAACGAGGCTGCCGGACGGCTGGCTTCGAACGGACCCAATCAGCTGGTCGAACGCGGCTCGAAAAGCCCTTGGCTCATGCTGTGGGAACAGCTCACTTCGGTGATGATGGTCATCCTGATCGTCGCCGCGACCGTCTCGGCGATCATGGGCGACACCAAGGACGCGGCGGTCATTCTCGTCATCGTCGTTCTGAACGCCGCGTTGGGGTTCAGCCAGGAGCATCGCGCCGAAAAAGCCATGGCGGCCTTGAAAAAACTCACGGTGCCCAAGGTCAGGGTCCGTCGCGACAACGCGGTCGCCGAAATTCCCGCGCTGAACCTGGTGGCGGGAGACGTTATTTTGCTCGAAGCGGGAAACATCGTGCCCGCGGATTGCAGGATGATCGAAACCGCCAATTTGCGGATCCAGGAATCCGCGCTCACCGGCGAATCGGATGCCGTCGAAAAGAGCTCTGAAGTATTTGCCGGATCCGATCTGCCTTTGGGGGATCGGAAAAACATCGGTTATATGGGGACCGTGGTGACCTACGGCCGGGGAACGGGAGCGGTCGTCGAGACGGGCATGCGAACCGAATTGGGTCGCATCGCCGAAATGATCCAGACCGTCAAGCAGGAGCCGACTCCCATGCAGCTGCGCATGCGGCAGCTCGGCCGCGGATTGGCCATCGCCGCGATCGGCATCGTGCTGGTGATATTCGCGGCCGGCATGCTTCGGGGGGAAGATTTGAAGCTCATGTTCATGACGGCGATCAGCATGGCGGTCGCCGCGGTTCCGGAAGGTCTGCCGGCTGTCATGACGGTTTCTTTGGCTCTTGGGGCGCATCGGATGCTGAAGCACCGCGCTCTTATCCGCAAACTGCCCGCCGTGGAAACGCTGGGTTCGATCACCGTGATCTGCTCGGACAAAACGGGCACCCTCACTCAAAATAGGATGACGGTCGTTGCGTTGGATGTTGCCGGACATCGGTTGGATCTGACGGTCGGGCAGAAGGCCAATTTTCCGGCCGGTAAAGAAAACGCGTTTAATCTGCTTCTGGCCGCGGCCGCATTGTGCAATGACGCCGAACTAAAAATAAGCACCGGTCCGTCGGACGGAACGCCGGTATCGGGCGATCCGACCGAGGCCGCGTTGGTGTCGGCCGCGGCCGCATTCGGCCTGCATAAAAATGATCTCGAAAAAATGCTTCCGCGCGCCGCCGAAAAACCTTTTGATTCGGATCGGAAACGAATGACCACCGTCCATCACGCGTCCGCGGCGTCGCCCGATATTTTGTGGGTGCCGGGCCAGGATCGGCCGCCCTTTCTCTCTTTTACCAAGGGAGCCGTGGAAGGCTTGCTCGAAGCGTCGAGCGGAGTGTGGTTTGAGCAAAAAAGACACGATCTGGACAAGGCATGGCGCGACCGGATCATGAAAGCGCACGATGAGCTGGCCCAAAAGGGCATGCGGGTTCTTGGAGTTGCCTTTAGGCCTCTGGACTCCGCGCCATCCGGACCGGCGATGCACCAACTCGAAACCGGACTCATTCTTCTGGGATTGGTCGGCATCATGGATCCACCGCGGTCCGAAGTTAAACAGGCGGTTCATGAATGCAGAACGGCCGGCATTCGTCCCGTGATGATCACCGGAGACCATCCGCTGACTGCCGCGCATATTGCCAAGGAGCTCGGCATCTCGGCCCAGGGCCGGATCCTGACCGGGCAGGAGCTGTCGGGCATGTCGGTCGGGGAACTGGAATCGGTCTGCGAAGAAGTTCAGATCTACGCCAGAGTTTCGCCGGAGCATAAATTAAAAATCATCGAAGCTTTTCAGCGCCGCGGACATATCGTCGCGATGACGGGGGACGGCGTCAACGACGCGCCCGCTTTGCGAAAAGCGAATATCGGGATTGCCATGGGGATCACGGGAACGGACGTGTCCAAGGAAGCCAGCGACATGGTGCTTCTGGACGACAACTTTGCGACGATCGTCGCAGCCATCAAGGAAGGGCGGGTGATCTATGACAACATCCGCAAGTTCATTAAATATCTTCTGACCACCAACAGCGGTGAGCTGTGGGTCATGTTCGCGGCCCCGTTTGTGGGGATGCCCCTGCCGCTCCTGCCAATCCAGATCCTGTGGGTGAATTTGATGTCCGACGGGATCCCCGCTCTGGCGCTCGGCGTCGAGCCGCCGGAGAAGGATGTGATGCGCCGCATGCCCGCCAAGCCAAAAGAAAATATATTCGGCCACGGTCTGGGCCGGCACATATTGTGGGTGGGAATTTTGATGGGGGCGGTGTGCCTCGGAGCGGGCTTTGTGTATTGGAGGGCCGGCAACCCCGCTTGGCAAACGATCGTTTTTAACATCATGTGCCTTTCGTCGCTCTGCCATGTCATGGCCATTCGTTCGGATCGTTATTCGCTTTTTCAGGCAGGCTTATTTTCTAACAAACCTTTGCTGGCATCCGTCTTGTTTACGTTTGTCATGCAGTTGGCGGTCATCTATGTGCCGTTCTTTCAATCGTTGTTTAAAACAGTCCCCTTGTCGCCGAAGGACATGATGATATGCACATGCCTGAGCTCAATCATTTTTGCGGCAGTGGAATGCGAAAAATGGTTTGTCCGGAAGAAAGAAATCAAAGAGTGATATAATCGCGGAGAAATAGAAGTTTATTTTCTAAATGGGGTCCGGGAAGAGACAAACTCCCGGAGGAATTGAGATGGTCGGGCCGCCATCTGGTCGTTTCGACCGGGTGGCGTTTTTAATTGGAGTAATATGGCCCAGATCCTCTTTTACAGCGTTCTGCTTTTATCGGGCATCGTTTGTTCGCAGGTTTTCGATCTTTCCTCCCTCCGGTTTTGGGTCCAGACGGTCACGATGGCGTGCCTCGCCTACATCATGATCGAGGTCGGCCTCGAATTCACCATCAACAAGAAAAATTTAAAAAGCTACGGACTGGACTACTTCGTCGCGGCTTCCGCCGCGACGCTGCCGTGGATTCTCTGCGCCCTCTATTTCGCAAGCGTCTTCAAAACCGGCTGGAAGGAAGCACTTTTGGTGGGGTGTTTCGCGGCGCCCACTTCGGCCGGCGTTTTGTTTGCGATGCTGGCGGCGGCGGGACTCGGGACGACCTGGGTCTTTAAAAAAGCCAGAGTGCTGGCAATTTTTGACGACTTGTTCACCGTGCTGCTGCTCATCCCTCTCAAAATCATGTTTGTCGGGATGAACCCGAAGCTGTTTTACGGAGTCGCGATGTCGGTTTTTTTACTGGTCGCGGCTTATAAATGGCTGCACCTGATCCGCTTCCCGATCGGAAAAGCATGGCTGTTCGTTTATGGCATCGTTTTGACCGCGTTGAGCGTGGGATTGGAGCGCACGCTTCATGTGCATCTGGAGGTGTTGCTGGCGGCGTTCGTTATCGGATGCGTTTTGTACAATCCGCATGACCCGGACCTCCCCGCCGAGTACGCGCATGAGCACCGGTTTTTGGAACCGGAAAGCGGTTTTGTGCAAATCCTGGACAGGTTCGTCAAAAGCGCATTTATGTTTTTGGTCGGTCTGTCGCTGCCGAAGATTGTGCTGGCCGACACCACTATCCAGGCGGTTTTATGGCACGTCCTGTGGATTTCTTTATTGGCCAATTTCGGCAAATGCCTCCCTCTTTTCTTTTACAAGAAAGAAGTCGGTTTTAAGGAACGCCTGGCTTTATCTGTCGCGATGTTCCCGAGGGGAGAGGTCGGGGGAGGAGTTTTATTGATTGCGCTCGGGTACGGTCTTTCGGGACTATCCGCCACCATTGCCGGGCTGAGTTTGGCTTTGAACCTTGTGCTCATAGGGTTTTTTATAGTGATCGTAAAATGGTTGATCGGCAAACCCCGGCAAGCATGAACAAATACCCTTACGGCCTTATCGGCAACTGCGTCGTCACGGCGCTGGTTTCGAAAGACGCCGGCGTTGACTGGTTGTGCATGCCGTATTTTGATTCGCCGGCGGCGTTCGCCAAAATTCTGGACGAAAAGCGGGGCGGCTCATTCACGATCGAAGGCGTGGACACGGTTCGGACTTCTCAGGAATATGTCCGCTTCACCCCGATCCTGAGAACCCGCGTCGAAACCAGGGACGGCGTGTTCGACATTTACGACTACATGCCGCGGTTTTTGATGGACGCCCAGGAACATTATTGTCCGGCGGAAATCCAGCGCAGCCTGCGCGTCGTTTCCGGCAAACCCCGGATCCGCGTCCGTCTCGACATCCGTCCCAACTACGGTCTGGGCGGCTGCCGGACCGAAGAGCACGCGGAGTTCCTCAAATTTCTCTCCATCGAAGGCGAATACCACAGTTATTACCTCTACACCGACATGAAGTATGCCGATATCCTGGAGTCCCGCGAGGTGGAATTGGCGGGTTCGGCGTACCTGGTGCTGTCCTACCATCAGAAGGTCAGGCCGTTCAATTCGGACCGCGTTTACGTCGAGTACGAGCGCACCAAGAGTTACTGGCTCGGCTGGGTTTACCGGACGGACCTTCCGGATAAATACCGCAACCTGATCGTCCGTTCGCTGATCGTTCTCAAGCTTTTGATGTACGAACGAACCGGCGCGGTGATCGCGGCCCCGACCATGTCGTTGCCGGAAACCGTCGGAGGTCCGCGCAACTGGGACTACCGCTACTGTTGGATCCGGGACGCGTCGATGATCGTCGAGCTTTA
>JAGVCY010000108.1 GCA_020058965.1 Candidatus Omnitrophota bacterium
GGGCGTGGATGGATTTGCGCTGAGCCGTTGGATCCTCGCCATGGCGGGTCCGTTCAGAGGCGGAGCGGGTTGGCTTATGGCGGCGGTGCTGCTGGTGACCGGAATCGCCGCACAGAGGGTCGGGCGCGTGCGGTCGGCCGCTGAGGAAGTTCTGATCCCTGGGGTTGTTTTTGGCCTGTTGTTGCTGATGCCGCTCGGCATTCTGTTCCAAAAAACTGGAATGCAGAATCATTATGTTTTGCCGGGCGTGTTGGCGGTCGCGTTTTTTTTGATCCTTGCGTTTAAATTTATTCAGGGCTGCGGTTCGCGAGCGTTACGGTTTGCGGCGATCGTGCTGGTGGGGATTCAGGCCGCGTTCGGTTCCGCGGCCGCCTACGACGCCTCGCTTGATTTTTGGGAACGGTCCGAAAAAGTTCGGAAAGTGGTCGAATCCGTGCGCGATCAGACCAAGCCCAATGGCCGGATCCTCTCGGTGCTGGATCCCTCAAGACAGATCGAATGGGCCCGTGCGGTCAAAACTTATTTGGAGAGAGTCGGGGACCGGAAGAATCTTTTTATGGCCCCCATCCTCAGGCCTAAGCTGAGCGCGCTCGAAAAATATCTGACCTATGATCATCCGCTCAATGTATTTAAGGTTTATGCCGGCCGAGTGATCGATCCGACGGCAGCCAGTTCGGCGATCGCCGATTTGGTTGTGTGTTATCCTTATAATGAAATTTGGTTTTTGATGCAGTCCCGGCGGTGGTTCAAGCCGTCGGATTATGAGCGGACCGTGATCGGAAACTTTGTGACCTATCGTCGGAAGGGAACGGCCGGATGAACAACCTGAATCAAGAATCCGCGCTGGGACGCTGGATCATGGCCATCCTGGCCGCATCGTTGATCCTGGCGTTCGCGCGTCCGTCATTTTCGTATCTAACGCATCGGGACAATGTCATGGCGCTGGGTCTGAGCGCGGATTATGGAATACCGGCGGTACGGTGGGTCAAGATCCGGGTGCCTGAATCGGAACTGCCGCCCGGCTCGCCGCCGCAAATCCTCAAGTTTCCAAGCATCGGACTGGATTTTAACTGCGTCGATACTTACCTTCGCTGTGCCGGTCCGGGTGTCCAAATTTATAAAAAAGACTGCCCGGGAGACTTGTTCGGCCGATTTTTTATGTACCCTCCGCTCATGTCCTATCTTTTTGCCTGGATCCCGTTGGTGTCCAAGGAGACTGCCATGGGTATTTGGACGATGTTCGTTCTGATCGGTGTTTTTGCTTCGGTCTGGGTCGTCGCGGCCGTCATTCGCAAATTGACACTCTCTACGGTAGTTGTGCGCCCGATACTTTTGGCCGTTGCCGTGACGCTTTCGTATCCTACGATGATGGCTTATGAACGGGGCAACAACGATGTGTGGGTGCTTTTGATCTATGCGGCCGCGACCGTGGCTCTTGTTTTTGGCAAAAGCTTTTGGACTGCATTTTTTGTCTCGGTGGCGGTGATGCTTAAGCTTTACCCCGCGCCGCTTTTGCTGACCTGCGGGATTATAGGATTGCTTCACTTTAGGCACGACCGCCGACAGACCTTGATGTGGCTGGCGGGCGCGGCGGCGGGGATCGCGGTCATCGCAATTCCGCTGTTTTCGGATTATCGATATTACCTTTTTGAGCATTATCTCGCGAGGACGAGTTATTCCATCGCGCCCGGATCGTTCATGGACCACTCTCTGATCATCTCTTACGGGATCACGGGAGCGGTGATCGGCGGCTTGCTGTGGATCCTCGCCATGTTGAGCTGGTGCCGGTCCGCGCTGGAGCTCGATGAAGCGTCCGATCGGAAGCAGCGAACCCTGCTGGCCTTTACTTTTTTAGCCGCACTGTGCACCTATCTCCATCCGAGAACCGAAAGTTTTGACTACAACCTGATCACGGCCTTTCCGTTGCTGGTTTGTTTGGTTTATGCCGAGCCGCGATCCGGCGCGTTGTTGCTCAAAGTCGGCGCGGTTCTTTGGACGGCCGGAATTGCCTTGCCGCGCTGGATCAATCTCATCGTCTTCAATTTGCCCGAGAGGACTTTTTCGGCATTTTTAATTCTTCAAACGATAGGATTGATCTGTATCGCGGCACACCTCGGCTGGGCTTCATTCCGACAAAAAGCTCGAGCGAGTCTGTGATATATTAGATAGCTTATGGCAACCATTGTTAAAAAGCGATTAGGGGTCGTCGGGTGCGGTCAGTGGGGCCCAAACCAGATACGAACCTTTTTCTTCCATCCTCATGCCGAGGTGACGCGCATTTGTGACACGGACACACGCCGCTTGGACGCGATGAAGTCCGTGTACCGCCATGTCGAGACGACCACCCGGTTTGAGGACATCACCCGCCACCCCGACATCGACGCCGTGGTCATCACCACTCCGGTAGCGACTCATTTTGCAGTGGCTAAGGACGCGCTCATGAACGGCAAAGATGTGCTTTGCGAGAAGCCGTTGACGCATACCTCCGCGGAGGCGAGAGAACTGGTTAAAATCGCTTTGGATAAAAAGCGCATCCTTATGGTCGGGCATGTGTTTCTTTTTAACCCTGGCATCATCAAGCTAAAAGAAGTCATCGATTCCAAGGAATGCGGCCAGACCTATTATCTCCACGCCGAACGCACCAATTTGGGTCCCGTGCGGAAGGATGTGAATGCCGTCTATGATCTAGCGTCGCATGACATCGCGATCTTTAATTATTTGCTTGGAGCGAAGCCGAAGGTGATCAGCGCCACCGGCAAGGGATATCTTCAGCCAAATGTCGAAGATGTCGCGTTTGTAACGCTCGAGTATCCGGGCGGAATTCTGGCACATATTCATGTCAGCTGGCTGGATCCAAAAAAAGTCCGTCAGATCACGGTGGTGGGAAGTAAAAAAATGGTGACTTGGGATGATCTGGCGATGAACGGTCCGGTCGAAATTTTTTCTAAACGAATTGAGCGCGAGCAGTTCTACAAGGATTACGGCGAGTTCCATCTGCTGGCCAAGGACGGAGAGGTCCTGATCCCGGCGGTCAAGGCCGAGGAGCCGCTGAAGCGTCAGGCCGAACATTTCTTGAACGCGATCCTTCATCGGACACCGCCGCTCTCTGACGGCAAGAACGGTCTCGAAGTCGTGGAAACGCTCGAAGCCATCCAGGTCCTGCTGGACGCGGCACGCGCGTGACCATGAAGACCCCTTCCGCTTCCGCCAAAAAATTTATTCACTCCAAAGCATTGGTCGAGACGAAGTCCGTCGGGTCCGGGACACGGATCTGGGCTTTTGCGCATGTGATGAAGGGCGCGGTGATCGGTCGGGATTGCAATGTCGGGGATCATTCCTTTTTGGAAGGGGGATGCCGCGTCGGAGACCGCGTGACGATCAAGAACGGCGTCTCGGTCTGGATGGGCGTGACGCTGGAAGACGATGTCTTTGTTGGTCCTAACGCCGCTTTTACGAACGACCGGAATCCGGTGAGCCGACAAAATAAATTTAGGCTTGAACCCACCCGGATCAAGCGGGGCGCGGCGGTCGGCGCGAACGCGACGGTCGTTTGCGGTGTTACGGTGGGGGAATTTGCCATGATCGGGGCTGGATCGGTGGTGACGCGAAATGTGCCGGATCATGTGCTCGTGTATGGCAATCCCGCGAAGGCTCAAGGGTTTTTGTGTTCCTGCCGCGGCCGGCTCAAATTTGTTTCGGGAGTCGCTCGGTGCGCATGCGGAAAAAAATATAAAAATATCAAAGGGCAAATTTCTCAACGATGAAGGTCCTCGTCGCACCGATCGCTTTTAACGAAGAAAAAAAGATCATCAGCGTGTTCAACCGCTTCTCGGGACTGGATGTCGGCGGCGAAGTGGTCCTCATGGATGACGGGTCGACGGATGACACGCGGCGCGCGATCCAGGCGATGGGGTACAAGGTGATTTCGCATCCCGATCGTCGCGGTGTTGGCGCCGCGATCCGGACGGTGATCGAGTATGCGCGGCAGAATAAATTTGATGTGTTGGTGATCATGGCCGGTAATGACAAGGATCGGCCGGCGGAGATCGTCCGGCTCACCGAGGCCGTGATCCGCGACGGCTTTGATTTTGTCCAAGGATCCCGCTATCTGCCGGGGGGCGACTTTGGAAATATGCCGCGCTACCGGCAGATCGCAACCCGCTACATTCATCCGGGACTGTTCTCACTGATCTCCGGACGCAAGATCACGGATAGCACGAATGGGTTTCGCGCCATTCGACTTGCGGTCCTGGAAGATCCTAAGATCGATTATCATCAGGAATGGCTCAACCAATATGAGCTGGAGCCCTATCTTTTTTATAAATTCATTAAACTCGGCTACAAGGTCAAGGAAGTGCCGGTGACGAAGATCTATCCGCCGAAGGCGCTCGGCTACACCAAAATGGCGCCGATCACCGGATGGTGGAGCATTCTCAAGCCTCTCGTGCTTTTGGGACTCGGACTGAAGAAATAGGACTGCATTTACTTGAGCCGCCGCTGGGCAATCGTTCTCCTCTTGATGGCCGCGGCGGTGTACGGCTTGGCGGGTTGGCGCGCCGTGCTTGCACACACGGACCCGGCCGAAATGGACACGGTCGCCTACCTCAGCGCGGCTCAACAAATTCGTCAAACCGGCGGAATCCTGAACCATCTTCCCAATCTCCTCACCGGCGTATATAAGGAAGCGACCCAACATCCGCTGTACCTTCTGTTGATCTCTCCGTTCGCCTCCAACGATATTCAAGCGTTTATCGCGGCAAAAAAAGTGAGCTACGCCATCGGCTTCGTCTTTGTAGGGGTGTTTTTTTTAACCGTGCGGCGATTATTCGGCAATGGGACCGCCGGAGCGGCGGCCTGGTTGTGGGCGGTGAGCGCCGGTTTTTTAACACTCGTGACGACCGTGGCGTGTGAAGGTCTGTTGGGGGTTTTTATAATTCTTTTTTGGTTTTGTCTTGCCCGCGGCCACGAGAGCGCGCAGCAGACGGGGATTTTAGTCACCAAGCCTATGCTCACAACTCAGCAGACGGTGGGGTGGTGGGCGTTAGCCGGCGCGGCCGCCGGAGCGGCGTTTTTGACGAAGAGTATTGGAATTCTGACGGTGCCGGTGTTTGTGGTGTGCGCGGCGGCATGGAATTGGAAGCGGCTCAGCGAGCTGGTGCGATCGCGGTCATTCTGGGGTTTTTTTATTGTATTTGTGTTGGTCGCGTCACCTCTTTTTATTCGGAATGTTCGGGTGTTCGGAACGCCGCTGTACAGCAACTCCAGCGGGGTTTTGTGGGTGGATCGATGGGAGGAATTTTCGTTTGAGCGGGTGGCGGAGGGGCGGTTCACGCTGGGGAGATATTTGAGCACGCATTCGGCCGGAGAGATCGCGCGGATCTTTTGGGACGGCATCGCGCGGCGGGATGTGATGATGATCGTGGACGGACTCAAGCCGCTGACATTTTGGAAAGCGATCGATCCGGAAAGCCTCAGGGGTTTTTATCATCGCACGGTTGCGTGGCAGGAGAGTTGGGCCGCTTTGATGGCGGTGTTGGCGGGCGCGGGTTGGTGGGCGCACCGCAGGCATGCGGCGGCGCTGCCGAC
>JAGVCY010000283.1 GCA_020058965.1 Candidatus Omnitrophota bacterium
AATGATCCACCAAAGCGAAAATATACTGACAAGCTGTCCCGCGGCCGCCACGACGAATATTCGAAGCACGAGCCACTTGTCATGCGTCATCTCATGCATCGCGTGATACAGCGAGTTGGCTTGTTTCATCCCCGGAATCCGTTTTAACCCGCCCATGAAAGGCACCAACTTGTTCACATGCTGTTTGTTAAAAATAAGCCAAAGCGCCGCGCAGGCGCCCGCCAACGCGACCATCACCGCCTTCGGAATGCGCGGATCCAATTCTTTAAGCAAAAATAAAACGGCTACGCTCGGAATCAGTATAAAAATAAAAAGTCCCAGTATCCGATCCATTAAGCACGCGCTGAAAGATTCCACCCGCTTGCCCGTTTGGATCGAAGCGCAATATCCCTTTACCAGATCGCCGCCCACGGCGGATGGCAAAAAATTATTAAAAAACAGTCCGATAAATGTGAGGTGGATCGAATTTTTTAGCGACAAAGTCAGTCCCTGCGCCCTGAACACGAGCCGCAATCTCCACCCCATCAGCAATCCGGCCGTCAGCATCAGGATAAACCCGGCCCCGAGCGCGATCGGATCCACTCCGCGCAGCGCGCTCACAACGCCCGAAACCTTGTCCCTGAAGGACCAGGCGAAGAGGCCTAAAAAAGTCAGGCTGATGAATATCCGTAGGAGGGTTGAGCGCATGGTCGATTAGCGTAACATACGGTTTTCAGGCCTGTAAAGACATTGCGGCAAGAAAATTGCTCCAACGGACTACTTGGATGATGCCCATTAGCCGGCATCAAATTTAAATCGGACATCAAATGAAATCGCGTCGTGGCTGATTGCGGATGGGAACGACAAAAACGAACCCGCGTCTTCAAGGATCTTGTTGGCAGCCGCGGCAGCTTGAGACGAATCGGCTTTTTGAACGGACGACGACAAAACCCGCCCATCTCGAGCCAGGACAAAGCGAACGGATGCCGACTGACCTTCCACCGACCCGCCCGCGTCCGCGGCCGCCTGCGCGAGCCGCGCGCGCACCGCCTTAAAATAGGCCGAAAATATCAGCCCCGTTTTAGGATCATTCAGGAGCCGTTGGGCCGAAACAGCCGGTATGGCCGCAGCCCTTGCCCGGATCCGGCTGGACTGATCCGTATGCCCGGATGGACGATAAACTCGGTTGGGTTTTTTAGAAGCCGCAACCGCGACGGGCTTGGTGTCAGGCCGGACCCGAACTTTTATTTCATGAAATTTTGATTTTTGGGATTCGATGCTCGCAGACCCGGAGCGCCACCAGCAGGCTCCGCCAAGAATGACCATATGTGCCGATAAGGAAGCCGCTACAGCAATAGACAACAAGCGGCTCTGAATCATTTTCATTATTTGACAGGCCTCGTTCCGCTGCCCCAAACATTTTCAAAACAAAACCACTGTTCGGGCGCTTCCTTTATAAGCATCTCAAGCTGTCCGGTGATCCAACACTGAAGCTCTTCGGTTTTATCATCGCCGGGTTTTTTAGAATATGTTTTTTTTTCATGAAATTTAAGTCGATAGGACCCTTGTGTTGAATCACTCCGGATCGACACGCTCACGACCGCCGCGCCGCTCATCAATGCCATCCGAGCCGGTCCTACCGGCAAATCAGCGGGACGGCCCATAAAATTCGTCCGAATGGCCGCAGACTCAAATTTCCTATCGCCTAAAAGACCCAGGATTCCGCCGGACTTCAGTGCCTTGATGCATTTTATCAGGGATTGACCCGGGTGCAGGGCGTGGAGCCCGAACCGTGACCGTTCACGGTGGTAAAGCACAGAAACCCATTTTCCGGCAGGCGCCTGAACGGGTGCCATGATCGAATACCCGCGGCTCGCCAGCGCCAGCGCTCCCAACTCCCAGGAACCCGAATGGGCCCCGAGAAGGATCACCCCGCGGCCCGCAGCGACCGCCTCGTCCAGCAATTTGAGATTCTCAAAATGAATATTGGTTGGAATGGGCAGGCGTGGAGATTGAATTTCATACAGGAGATCGACGCAGGTCCTGCCGAAGTTTTTGTAAACAAGTTCAGCCGCTCGACAAACCTTCGCTGACTCCGTGGGCAGACCCAGCACCACCGCCATATTGTTTCGTACATCCTGCCGCTCGCGTGCCTTGAGCGCGTGAGCCAGTCCGGATGCCGTATCCCCAATCCACTCCCCCACTCGTCGCGGAACCACGCGCGAGACCCCGTAACTGACCAAATAAGCGGCAGCCCTCCAGCGCTTATGCTGAGCGCGCTTCACGGTGGGAGGGAATCAACCGACTGAGCTTGATGAATGAGTCTTGCGCATGATACGAGCTCCGCACGAACGGGCCGCTTTCGACCAGCTCGAACCCCATCTGTTCCGCAAGTGTTTTGTAATCAGCAAACTCCTGAGGCGTCACAAACCGCTCCACCGGGCAGGCCGTCTTATCCGGCTGAAGGTATTGGCCGAGTGTGAGCATCCGGCATCCGGCCGCTCGCAAATCGCTCAGCATTTGAATGACTTCGTCCCGGGTTTCGCCCAAGCCCAGCATCGCTCCGCTTTTGGTGACCCTATCCGGCAAACGCAAACGCATCCGGCTGAGAAGCCGCAACGAAAGATCGTAGCCGCCCTGAGGTCGCACCCGCCGATGCACCGCCCGCACAGTTTCGATATTGTGGTTAAAAATATCGATCGGCAGAAGCGCTAGTGCGCTTACGGCCCGCTCCTGATCCCGCTTAAAATCAGGGGTTAATATCTCTAAGATAAGTTCCGGATTTTTGCGACGGAGCGCTTCGGTCACGAGTCTAAAATGTTCCAACCCCTCATCCTCCAAGTCATCGCGCGTGACCGATGTGATCACCGCGTGCTTGAGCCCGAGCCGCTGAACGGCTTCCGCCAGATTTTCCGGTTCATTGGGATCGGGGGGAAGGGGTTTTCCGGGCGCGACGGAGCAATAATGACAATTGCGCGTGCACCGGTCGCCCAGAATCATGAACGAGGCGGTTTTTTGCGAGTAGCACTCATTTCGGTTGGGACACCGACCGCTTTCGCAAATCGTGTGCAGCCCCAATTCCGAAATCAGCTTATCGGTGTGAGCGGCCTGATGACCGGAAGATAGATTCTTCCTGAGCCATTCCGGCAGCCGCGCTGGCGCGGCGCCGAAGCGCCGCGTTTCCGGATGATCCTGCCAACGGGAAGTCGGCTGCTGCAAGTGAAGGATTCTTACTTGCGGATCAGGGACTTGATGCGCGCGACGATGGCGTCGCCCATCTCGCGCGTGCCAACCGCGGTCGGATCGTTCTTACCGGCCGCTTTCAAGTCGTAAGTTACATCTTTGTTTTCGGCCAGTATTTCTGAGACCGCCTGATCAAGAAGATCGGCTTTTTTGGGCTCGTTCATATGCTTCAGCATCAGCACCGCGGACAAAATCAGCGCCGTCGGGTTCATCTTGTTCTGCCCCGCATATTTGGGAGCCGAGCCATGCGTCGCCTCAAACACGGCGATGTCGTGGCCGATGTTCGCGCCGGGCGCGACACCCAATCCGCCGATCAGCCCCGCGCAAAGGTCCGAGAGAATATCACCGTACAAATTCGGCAAAACGAGCATGTCATAGTCGTTGGGGCGCTGGACCAGCTGCATGCACATATTATCGACAATGCGGTCATTGAACTCGACGCGGCCCGCGTACTCCTGCGCCACTTCCTGTCCGGCCTTCAAAAACAGACCGTCCGTGGCTTTCATGATGTTCGCCTTGTGGACGGCGGTCACTTTTTTGCGCCCGTGCGACAGCGCGTACTCAAAAGCGTACTTGAATATCGCCTTGCTCGCGCTGATCGAGATCGGCTTGATACTGATCGCCGAATCCGGATTGATCTTTTTCTTAGACAGGTCTTCAATGCTCTTGATCACGCTCTTGCATTCCGGAGTTCCTTCAAAAAACTCGATCCCGGAGTACAGATCTTCGCTATTTTCACGAATGATGACGAGATCAATGGATTTGAACGCGCTTTTGATGCCCGTGTACAGCCGGCAGGGACGGAGACAGGCATACAAGTTAAGTTCTTTGCGCAACGCGACATTAACGGATCTGAATCCGGTTCCAATGGGAGTTGTGATCGGTCCCTTGATAGCGATCCGGTTCTTGCGGATGGAGTTCAACACGGCTTCGGGGAGCGGTGTTCCCTCTTTTTTCATGACGCCTTCACCGGCGTCCATCACTTCCCATTCGATCCCCGCGCCCGTGGCATCGACGCAACGCCGCATCGCATCCGAAAGTTCCGGTCCGACTCCGTCCCCGGGTATCAAAGTGACTTTACGCATATATCTCCCTTATTTTGATCCGACAAATTGGTGAATACGGCGCATCCCCTCGTCTATGTCTTGAACCGAAGCGGCAAAACTGAGCCGCACTCCATCCGCGGACCCGAACCCTTCGCCCGGTATCGCCGCGACAAAATGTTCTTCCAAAAGTTGCTTACAAAAATCCGCCGGCTTCATGCCGGTTTTCTTGACCGAAAGAAAAAGATAAAAAGCACCTTCGGGAACAAAAGCATCGAGCTGTGGAATGGATCTCGCCAACCGCAAAATTCGATCCCGCTTGTCTTCAAATTGTTTTTTTAGATCCAGTGCATAATCACTGCCGAACGACAGTGCCGTGATCGCGCCCTTCTGCGAGAGCGATACAGGATTGGATGTGGAGTGGTCTTGCAGCATGCCCATCGCGCGCGATAGCTTGCCATTCGTCGCCGAGTAACCGATGCGCAAACCCGTCATGGCATAGCTTTTGGAAACACCGTTCACGATCGCGACCGTGTCTTCCCAGGCCTTGCCTTGCTCGGTCAATATTTGAGCGATCGAAACATGTTCCCGTCTGTCATACACATAGTATTCATAAATTTCATCCGAAATGGCGTAGAGCCCCTTCCGAACCAAAAGATCGGCTATGGCGGTCAACTCGGCCCTCGAGAGCACCGCGCCGGTAGGATTCGAGGGGCTGTTCAGTACGACAATTTTGGTTTTGGGTGTCAGGGCCTTTTCAATCAATTCGGCCGTCATGTGAAATCCATTGTGCGATGTTTCGACCAAAATCGGATTCCCGCCGGCCAAATGTATCATTTCGGGATAACTCACCCAGAATGGATTTGGGATAAGTACATCATCCCCTGGATTCACCAACGCTTGAAATAAATTGTAAAGGGAGTGTTTGGCGCCGCAGGAAACAACAATCTGAGATGGATCGATCTTAAGTTTTTGATCGCGAAGGAATTTATGAGCAACCGCGGCCTTGAGCTCGGGTGTACCGGAGGTTGCTGTGTAGCGGGTAAAGCCCTGCTCAAGAGCCAGAGCCATCGCCTTGCGAATCGGCTCGGGTGTGGCGAAGTCGGGCTCGCCGGCGG
>JAGVCY010000054.1 GCA_020058965.1 Candidatus Omnitrophota bacterium
GTCACTGTCACGGGCTCCGTAAATATATCTGAATAATCAGCCTTATTATCTACTAATTCATTTTCTCTGCCCTCACGGCTCCCTGATCCGTAGTCATTGCGGTCGATCGAAGAAGCTTCGAACGACTCATACCAGCCATCCGCCTGAGCCCTAATGCCGGCTCCGACTAACGCGACCTGAGCAACGGCGATTATTAAAAGAATTTTTTTTACTCTCATATTTTTAACTCCTTCGATCCCCTTTTTCTAGTTGAAATATACATTACAATTCTGTACAATTCAAGTACAGAGATACTAAATAATGATTAGAATAGTTTGCTATTGATTACATATTATGCCAATTTTATTTGGTTGATTCTTATTATATCAGCCCTTTTACTCTTCTTCGCCAGCGCAGGCTATCCTTTGCTTCTATATGTAATGATGCCATTTAAGCCAAACCGCCCCGATCTTCCCCCGGAAGAACCGACGGTTTCGCTCATCATCACGGCTCATAATGAAGAAAAGTGCATCCTCGAAAAGCTCAAGAACTCCCTGGCGCTGGATTACCCAAAAAATAAACTTGAGGTGATCTTGGCGCTGGACGGCTGCACGGATCGGACTCACGAATTCGCGATTCCCTTTAAAGAACTTGGCCTCATCCTGCTTCCCGTTTCCGAACACCGTGGAAAATCCCACGCACAAAATCTTGCGGTCCGCAAATCAACGGGTGCCGTACTGGTGTTTTCGGACACCAACGCCATGCTCCTGCCCGATGCGATCCGGCATCTTGTGGGTCATTTTTCGGACCCCGGTATAGGCAGCGTCTGCGGGGACCTCCGGTACTGGTCCCGAGACAATGATTCGTTGAATTCTCTCGGTGAGCGGTTGTATAAAAAATTTGATAATTGGGTCAAGGATGCCGAGAGCAGGATGGGAGTGCTTCTGAGTGCCGAAGGGTCGCTCTTCGCTCTGAGGCGTGAATTCTATTCCGAAATCGGGACGGAGCAAGCCGATGACATCCTCCCGCCACTCTCCGTCGTTGAACAAAAAAAGCTGAATATTTATGAAAAGCGCGCGGTGTCCCTTGAAAATTATGATTTGTCCGATGCTCAGCAGTTGGCGCGCCGGACACGGATCATCACCCGGCTCATACACAGCTATTGGCTGATGCGCCGGATGTTCAATCCGTTTTATGCGGGATGGAACGCCATCGCGCTGTGGGTCAATAAAGGCCTCAAGCTATTGTCACCTTTCTTCCTGATCGCCCTTTTTATTTCGTCGGCGGCTGGAGCGGTATTGGGCGCCACCGCACTGCCATTGAGTCGAATCTTGGCCGCAGGACAATTGGGCTTTTATTTGTTGGCGGGGCTTCATCCGCTGCTCAGACCGCTGCCAAAACCCCTATTTCTCGCACAGCTTGTGTATCTTCCCTACGCGTTTGTCCTTTTTGAAACGGGTATTCTCCTCGGTTGGATCCATGTAATTCTTGGAAAAAAGGTTGTCCTATGGCCGCCATCGCGTTAAAGCCCGGAGTAATTTCTTTTAATTCTAAATGGACCTGGGCCTGGCTCGGCGGGGCGGCCGCGTGGCTGCTGCTGCATGCCTGGCGGCTGGGGACACCGGGGCAGGAGGTGTTCGATGAATTCCATTATGTTCGGGTGGCTCGAGGTCTTCTCACTCCGGGCGGCGATATCGGCCAAGCGCACCCCCTTCTGGGATTAACACAGATCGCCTGGTCCATCCGACTTTTGGGAGACAATCCCGCGGCGTGGCGGATCAGCTCGCTGATGTTTGGATTTGGTGTGTGGGTTTTGGTGGCCCTGCTAGCCTACCGATTGACGGGTCGTCAGCGCGCGGCTGCGCTGGCCGCCTTTCTCTGGTCGCTCGACGGGATCGCATTAGTTCAGGCGCGATTAGGGCTCATGAACTCTCCGTTGCTCTTCGGAATGTTAGCGGCCGTCTTATTTCTACTTCCTTCCTCTCCGCACGAATCCAGCCCGCCGCTATCCGGATTCCGAGTCGCAGCATCCGGCGTCATGTTTGGCCTGGCGATGGCGGTCAAATGGTCGGCGCTTCCGGGGTTCATTCCGTGCATCGCGCTGTTAATGATGAGGTCAGACCGAAAGAGATTTTTATCCGCCGAATTAGCGGGTCGTGTCGCGCTTTGGACGGCAGCGGTGATCGTAATTTATTTTGCTTCGTTTTGGCTTGTCGCGCCCTTCAATCATTTTGGATGGAAACGAATTATTGACTACCAGTCCTATATGCTTAATTTCCACTTCTGGAAAAGCAAGCCCCATCCCTACGCCTCCGCTTGGTGGAGCTGGCCCCTGCTATTGCGGCCGGTGTGGTACTACTTCCTGGACGGTGTCTACCGCTCGATAACGGTTCACGGTTCCGTACGCGGTCTCATTGGACTGGGCAATCCTATGATTTACCTGGCTTTTCCGCTCGGACTTGCAATTTCATTTCTCAATCGGAGCAAAAAAACCGACTATCCTTCATGGGTGCGCCGATGGCTTTTGATCTCATTTTTTGGAAACTGGCTTCCCTGCGCCCTTTTATCGCGCGTGATGTTCATTCATTATTTTTACCCCGCGTCTGTTTTTGCATTGTTGGCGCTGGTGCTCGCGCTGGATAATTGGTGGGAGCGGGGCGGGGTCAGATCCGCGTTCGTATTTTTGTACCTTGTACTTACGGTAGGAATGTTCCTTTTTTGGTATCCTCTATGGAGCGCGTGTCCCGTCAGTCGCGGCTTTTATGAACAGCATCTCTGGCTGACCAGTTGGAAGCGCCATATTGCCAGTGATCAATTTATCGCGGAGACCGCGGAAGCAGTAAAACAATCTCCGTATTTAAAAAAATCTTATTGGCCTTTGCCTTCAGAAAAACACTGATGAAATTCTTAAAAATCCTCTCAGCAACAGTCTGCTTCGCGGGCGCAGGTGCCCTGCTGTACCTGCCTTCAACCGCTCACGCCGACGGCGAAGCAGCCGGCTCCAGCGAAACCCAAAGCACCTTCCTCAAGGAGGATGCCCTGTCTGGAGTGATTGATGATGCCAAGGAATCTCAAAAAAAATTGGCGGCGTCTCAAATTAAAGATAAGGACCTCGAATCCGGAAATGAAGATGCTTTTTCCTACACAGGAGGCGGCCGCTTACGCTTCGCTTTTAGACACTACCGGAATATCGACAGTCAGCAGGGTGCCGAGGACGCGCTCAAAACCAGTTGGACCACCGACGCGTATGCTTGGGGCTCTGCCAATTGGGGACAGGTATTCAGCGTTTACGCTCGAGCGGATGCTGCATATATCTCCCGCGTAACCGGCACTCCCTACACCGGCATTGGAGATGATAACCGGGGCCCGGTGCTGACTCAGGCCTTCGCTCGATGGACTCCCGATGCGGACTGGTCTCCCCGATTGACGGTTGGCCGCCAATACCTTTACCTGGGCCGCGGGCTTGCTTACGCAGCCATCCATGACGGGGTTCTGGGTGAGGTCAAAAAATTGGTGTTTGGATTTAAATCTTTTGCGTCCATGACTCCTCCGCACGATGACAATATTGACTTCAGCGTACCGGGGTTTGAAAAGGAAGGAGATCGGACATTCTTCGGAGCCGAGGCGTCGTTTTGGGTGATCCCGCGCACCGTGCTTTATATTTATGGTCTTTTTCAGCAGGACAAGTCTTCGGAAAACACCGACAACCCCAGACAAAGTTATCATTACAATTCCAACTATGCCGGCGGTGGATTCGGCAGCTCGCCCGTCGATGGACTGGATGTGTGGAGCGAGATCATTGGCGAGTGGGGCGATGGATTTACGGACGCAAGTCGCGTTCCGCTCGAAAAAACAAAGGTCGATTCCTGGGCGTTTATGGCCGGTGGCGGTTACCGCTTTCGCATGCCCACTTCGCCCGTGGTCAAGGGCGCTTTTGCTCATGGCGAAGGAGATCCTGACCGCAGCCGCGTCACCAACACCGTTGGCGGTGACATCGACGGCAATGACCGTAACTTCCTTTACTTTGGTTTTTATCAATCCGGTTACGCGTTCCAGCCGCGCCTGTCCAATATCAACATTGCCAGCGCCGACGCATCGTTCCAACCGCTCGAAAAATCGGTGTGGTTCAAAAAGCTCGCGGTTGGAGGAAAGTATCATTACTACTTCAAGGATGAAGCCGAGGGCGGAACCTCAGACTTCGAATCCACCTCGAACTCGTCCGATGTCGGCTCCGAGTGGGACGCGTACCTGTACTGGCAGGTCTTTGCGGATACTCTGGTCAGCGCACGCTACGGATGGTTCGCGCCGGGCAATGCATTTCCGGAAGACACAAGAGATGTGACCCAATACCTTCAGGTGACCCTTGCGCTTACTTTTTAGCGTACCGCCGGCTTTGATTTTCTTGCTCATGTTGTCCGGTTCGGCATTCGCCGCGGACGAGGCTTCCCTTTCCGCCGAAGCGGCTCAGGACCTGACCGACCAGGCCGAAGCGTTCAGAGACGAAGCACGCAATCAATTGCCGGCCGTTTCGGAACGGCCTGAAATTTCTGAAATCGAAAAACCGCAGATCCCCGTTGGGTCCGACGAAGCCGGTCCGTCTTTTTATGTCAAAGAAATCCGATTTGAGGGCAACCGCCTTCTCGCGGCTTCCGAGTTCCGGGCGCTGGCCGTTCCGTTCGAGCAAAAAACCCTTAATTTTGCCGAGTTGTCCAAATTGATTTCCGCCGTCACACGGGAATACCAATCACGCGGCTTCACCACCAGCTTCGCCTACCTCCCCCCGCAAAAGATCGCGGACGGCATCGTGACCGTCCGGATCATCGAAGGGGTGATCGGCTCGGTGAAGGTCGAGAACAACCGCTTTTTTTCCGAGGCGGTTTATCGGCGGGATTTGGGGCCGTTTGAAGGCCGGACATTTCGTTATCAGGATCTGGAATCGGGCCTCTACCGCCTAAATTCTCAACCCGACCGCTCCGCCAAGGCCTTCTTGATGGCCGGAAAGGACGAGCTGACTTCCGACCTCCTCCTCAAAGCCGAAGATTCGTCGCCTTTTCATGGCTGGTACGAGTTCAATAATCGCGGCAGCAAACGGTCGGGTCGCGGCCGGCATATCGCGCATCTGGAGCATAATAATTTTTTTGGAACCGGAGATCAGCTGGGTTACAACTATTCGTGGTCCGAGGAAGGCAGCATCAGCGCAAACTCGCTTTCGTACAACCTGCCGCTCGGTGACGGCACCAACGAATTCAACCTGGAGTCAAGTTATGTCCTGACGGCTCTCTCGGGTGATTTAAAAGCCGCGGACATCGACGGACTTTCGTGGAGCGTGACGCCCGGCTACACACGGCACTGGGTCCGGTCGCCGGCGTTTGCGCTGGATGGGTATATGGGGCTGGATATCAAGGATTCCAAAACGACGGTTCAGAATCTTAAGATTTACATGGACCGGATGCGAATACTCAAGCTGGGGCCCCGCCTGACACTGCAGGACACCGTGAGCCGCAGCTTTCTGTACTTCGACGCCAACATAGGCCTCCCCGGCTTCATGGGCGGTCTGCGGCCGGACGACCCGAACGCCAGTCGGCCCGATTCCGGCGGACGCTTCGTTTATTACACGGCTGGGATCACGCGGATTCAGCGCCTGCCATCTTCGATCTTGCTGATCTTAAAAGCCGACGGCCAGCTGGCCGACAACACGCTGACCTCCAGCGAAAATTACCGTCTCGGCGGCGCATTCACCGTCCGCGGCTATCCGGAATCCGACTCCCTCGGTGATTCGGGTTTTCGCTATTCGGCTGAGATCGAAACACCGATCCCCTTCCTGCATCGGCCTGAAGACGATGGCAAGCCGACTGTTGATCCGGAAGATCTGGAAGCGCTCCGCACCAAGCCATCCGAAACTAAGATCTTTCCGATCATCCAAAAAGCATTTGGAAGGGCGGGGCGGCTCACGGCCTTTGTGGACGGGGGAAAAACTTCATTTAAAAACCGCTCGACCGATTCTGATGTAAAAAATAAATCCCTGCTCGGTGCCGGAGGCGGCGTAAAGATGCAGCTCAATTCATCGTCGTCGGTTCAATGTCAGATCGCCCAACCAATCGGTAACAATTCTTCCGACGAAGACCAAACCCAGGTCCACCTCTCCGCCAAAGTCGGCTTCTAATCAATTGACCAGCGTCATGTCCGCGGGATTGAACCTGCGGGCTCCCATGCGCTGCTCCCAACCTTCGTGCATCGTGGTCTGCTCTGGTTTAAAAATCATCCGCTGATTGGCGCTTTCGCCGCGCAACCCATACGCCCATTCCCCCGCTGGAATAACCAAATTCACCGGGTCGGAAGCTTGGCCCGCAACAAATACGGATTGATCCCCGCGCGCCGTTATCTTTTGGGCCGCCCAAATATCGACGAACGGAACAGGATAGGGATATCCGTACAAAGAGCCCATTTTGGTGATGCCGCCGGTGGTTGAGTCGGTCATTTTACCGGCAATTCTATCGACATTGGTCGTTCCGCTCACGCTGCCGTTAAAAGCAATGCCGGAGGGAGCTAGATTATTCGCCAAATAACCGATCTCTCCGCCAATGTAATTGGTGCTGTTCACGTTGGCCGCGGTGATCCGGCCCACCAATCCGCCCACATCCGTGGTGCCGCTAATGGTGCCTGATGCATACATAGATCCCATGCTCCCGGTCCCGCTGTAATGTCCGATCAGGCCGCCATAATGATTTTCGTAGGTGGAAGTGCCTGCCGTGCTCATCAGACCCACGAGTCCGCCAACGGCGTTCGTTCCTGTCACATTGCCCGATGAATAGATCGAGGTAAAGCTCGAATCATCAACGGTGCCGAACAACCCTCCTGCGTTGGCATTCGACCCGGTGTAATCCGCGATAACGCCTCCAACGAGTCCGCCGACATAGTTCGTACCGGTGACATTCCCCGAAGCGTACACGGTCCCAAGTCCAGCCCCAGTCACATCACCTCCGAGTGCGCCGCTCGAAAAAGCAAAAAAATCATCCGACTGTCCCACAAGACCACCCACATAGTCCGTCCCGGTCACATTGCCGCGGCCGCTCGAGTTAGAAATAGTTCCGCTATTAACGGAGCCTATCAAGCCGCCGACATTGGTTGTTCCCGTGACCGCTCCCGAAGCATAGGATCCAGAAACCGTGGCCGTATAGCTTATCCCGACCAATCCACCCACACTCCCCACACCAGTCACCGTAGCCGTGGAACTGGAATTCGAAATAGTTCCCGAGTTCAAGAATCCAATAAGACCGCCAACAGTGGAGCTTGAGCCCTGCACCGATCCTGCCACCGTCACATTGCTCACGGTCGTATTTGTGGTATATCCGGCCAATCCACCTACCGCATAAGAGCTGCTCACATTTACGGAAGTTAAATTCAGATCATAAAGACTTGAGCTGGATCCGACGGTGCCGAATAGACCCTGGTAATTACCACCCGCGCGGTTGATCGTCAGGTTGGAGATGGTCTTGTTATTACCATTAAAATTTCCTGTAAAATTCACCGGATCCCAACCCGCGTTCGAATTCCAAGTTGCCGTGCTTGCTAAATTAATGTCGTTCGAGAGCTTAAAATACCCCGATGTGATGTTCTTCATCGCCTGAAGATCCAAAGCACTGGCAATAAGATAAGGATCCCCCGATGTCCCCGATCCAGCAAAGTGATAAAACTTAACATAGCTACCTATTCTCAGCTCATTAACCGAGAGCGTTTCACTCGAGCTCATGCTATAGGTTGGAGCCTCACTGCTATTGCCCCCCGCCTTATTCAAAGTCAAAATATTGACCCCCGTGATGGCCTTTAGCACAGAGGCTTGAACCGGATCCGGACCCGGCTGTTGAAATTTGTCAGCCGCCATCAGTGTAAGATTATATCCATTACCCACAAAAGAGCTTCCGACCGCCATCGTCATATTGCCCTTTCCTCCATCTCCAACGCAGCTATTGGCGTCTGCGCAGATCGAAACATCAGCCGTCAAATTAATGGTTCCATAGATAAAGATATTATCGGGATCCGATACATTGATCCCAAGGTTTGTTGTCACTCCATTAGCCCCAATCGTCGCTGCGCGGTCTAAGTTCACAAAATTGGCAATCCCGCCAGTCAGAGATCCAAGCAAGTTAAATGTGTAGCCATGCTCCATTAAATAACTGGTGTCAATTATCCCGGTGCTCGTATTTGAGATTGCGCCATTTGACTCGAAGTAGATGGCCCCGTCCCGCTCGACAGCTCTAGTCGACTTCACCAGCCCTTTTTGATTGATGAGAGTGGTCAGCGTGTCGGAGACGGCCTTGGCCGACATCGTGATCTTACCTCCGTCGGCGAGAATCTTGCCGGTCTCGCCGTTCTCGATCGTGGGGCCCTGAGCGGCCAAGGCGTCCGAAACACCCCGGTCCACAACCAATTGGATCCTGCCGTCGTTATCAAAAGAGAGGGTTTGTTTTTCGCCGGAACCCAAGGCAATGGATCCGAGTCTGGCGGTGATGGTTCCGGTGTTCAGGATTTTTTCAGCAAGAAGGGCCGTGTGGCCGGAGCCCGCGTCGATGATGCCGGCGTTGGTGATGACACCGGTGCTTGAGCCATCGAGCTTCTCAAAGGTCAGGGTATTGTCGAGGAACATTTCGTTGGAGAGGTTGAGGGTAGAAAGGATGGCTGATCCCTGAACTTTGCCCAAAGCGCCGATATTAACGCCGTTGGGGTTAGAAAGAATAAATTGTCCCATGGCCACCAGGCTGCCATTGATCTGGGAGGACGAGTTGCCGACGACCCTCATGTAAAAGTTCTCGGAATCAAAAACATAGGTTTGGCCTTGAGCGATATCGAAGTCATCGACTTCAACTATCATGCCAGCGGGGGCTGTAAAGGTCAGGCCATCCGGGGTGATTTTGAGAGCATTAGCGTCGCCTTCTACCACCCGCAAATTGGTGTAGTCAGCCAAAGCGATGCCACTTAAAGGCTGCAAAAAACCCAGTTGGAACACCAGAACCCATGACAACTTTTTATGAATCATGCCCATATTTACTCCTATGGTGGAGTATGCATGATGATTTATCCATATTCAATATTTGTCAAATTTATTAAATTATTTCATTTACTTGCCTATCGGCTATATGTATTTTTTTAACTACTAACTTTTTTGGCGGGTTTTGAAGAATTGCCAGATCAGGTCGGAGGCGTTGAGATCAGGGCTGGGAGGGTCGGCGTTGCCATAGCGAAGGCCGGGTCGGCCGCCGGGCCAAGCATGCGCCTGATCTTTGAGGGTGTAAAAAACAACTTCGGAATGACCCCGGCCGCCGGAAAAGATCTCACGAGTGTAGGCAGTATTTTCTTCTCTTTGGGACTCGGCAGCGCAGCCGTTCCACTTCGCCCAGAGTTCCATCCCCTCCCGCACCGGCCGATCCACCCGCTTAAATAGCGACGCTTCGCCGACACCTCCCTCGTAAGGTGTGTGCCGGTCAAGCAATCCATGAAACGCGATCACCGAAACCGGTTCGGACGGCTGCACTCCATCCACATTGAAGCCGCCTGACACGGCTGCGATCGCGGCGATCCGGTCCGCATGCTCCGCGGCAAGCCGATGCACCATCATCGATCCGTTGGACAAACCCGCCGCAAAAACTCTTCCACGATCAGCGCCATGCTGTTCAATAAAATAATCGATCAACGCGATCAAAAAACCAGAGTCGTCCGCATTGATTTCAAGCGCATACGCGCAGCAACGGCCGGCATTCCAGGTAAAGACCCGGTCACCGGGCCGTCCGGTCCCGTCGGGATAAAGCAGAATGAACCCTTCGCGGTCGGCCATGGCTTCCATGTCGGCCATTCTCATCGCGTTCTCGCCGTTGGCCCCGCCGCCGTGCAAGATCAAAACTAACGGCCATTTACGGTCTAAGGAATGATGTTCGGGCAGATAATGAAGGTAGAAGCGGTCGAGGCCCTTGTAAACAAATTTAGATTTATCCGAAAACCGGATCAAACGATCAATATCACTGGCCACAAACTAATCGAGGAAGGTGAGCGCTTCCTGCATCAGCGGCTGGACACCAAGAACCTCGGCCTTGGTCATGCGGCCCAGCTTCGCAAAACGCGGCTCGCCCTCCGCGGTCATGCCCTCACGCGAGATCTGAAGTTTTTTGACGCCTTTGTTGTAAGCGTACACGCTGACGACCACGCGGTCGTTTTCGCCTTCGTAGAACTTAGAAAACAATTTTTCATCAAGCTTCGCGTCGTAGGGCATGAATCCTCCTGGTTTTTAACAGCCGGCCGAGCAGACTGTGGTTGGTATTATGCCACGGGTCCAAGATCGAACATCAAAAATTCACATGTCTCGGAAGCCGACAAGCTCAGCTCATCCGCATCATCGGTAAAAAGCCCGTCTCCGGCCGCCGCTTGAACTCCGTTCACGACAAGCCCGCCCGTCACCACCTGAATCCAGATTCCCCGGCCTTGCGTCGGCGTATAATAAATTTTATTTCCCGTCTCCAAGCGCGAATCAAAGAGACGGACATCCTGATGGATCCGAACCGCCTCATGGGCCGCTCCCTCACCGGATGCGATCAAGCGCAACACATTGCGCTTGCCGGCGGGGGCAAAGGTCTTTTGTTCATAACCGGGCTCAAGCGAACGCCGGTTGGGGGTGATCCATATTTGAAGCAAATGAACCGGTTCCAGACTGGCGTGATTGAACTCGCTGTGTGTCACACCCGTACCGGCGCTCATCCGCTGAACATCGCCCGGACGAATAACCGATGTGTTGCCCATGGAGTCCTTGTGCTCAAGTGCACCCTTGATCACATAGGTCAGAATTTCCATATCCCGATGGCTGTGAGACGGAAACCCCTCCCCCGGGGATACCCAGTCTTCATTGATGACACGCAGCGAACGAAAAACCGTCCAGCGAGAATCCCGGTAATCGGCGAACGAAAAAGTATGATGGGTCTTCAGCCATCCATGGTCAAAAAAACCCCGTTCTTTTGACCGTCGGATTTGAAGCATCTAGAATTTGTAAACCACCAGCCCCGAAAGGAGCTTGGGGTAGAAGTAGGTGGACTTTTGAGGGAGCTTGACGCCAAGATCGGAGACCCGCATCATCTCGGACACGGGCATATAAGGAAGGATGAACGCGGCATCCGCGCCTTCCTTACGGACAGCCGCATCCGCTTCCTTCGGATCGCGGGTGAAGCGGATCTTGTCGGACTTGGCGACTTCTTCGCCCAAGAGCTTGGAGATCAGGAGCTTTTGCAGCACCGTGACATCCAGATCGCGTGTCTTGGCTTTGAGCGTCAGTTTCCGATAATCCTTACCGAGCACCAGCCCGAGCGTCAGTCCGCCCTTCGGCTTTTTCTCGATCGACGCCACCAGTGCCTGGAGTGACCCGGCCCTTTCGGCCTCAAAATACTTGGCAACGGTCTTTTCGATCGTCTCCTGCCAATTCCCCTCGAGCCCCTTCAAAATCCGGTGCGTCGGATAGATCGTGAAGTCGTTGCGAAACGCGTCGCACAAATATGTCAAAACGACGCCCTTGCCGTTGACCCCGTTTTTGGGATGCCGCTTGTAATACTCCGTCGCGACCTCGAAGCGGTGATGTCCGTCGGCGATGTACATATTCTGCACGCCGACCGACTTCGAAATCTTCGCTATCGCCTTCGCGTCAGTGACCGGATAAAAACGATGCCGCACGCCCGCCACCGTCACATCGATCGCCGGTTTTGCCTTTGCAAGCCGTTTCAACTCCGCATGCGCGGCGCCCTTGGGGTCGCGGAACATGCCAAATATCGGCGAAAGCTGGGCTTTCACGGTTTCCATGAGCGCCGTCCGGTCCACCTTCGGGCCGGCCAGCGTGTGCTCGTGCTTTTTAACTTTTTTGGCGTCGATCTTCATCAACGAAATAAAACCCACGCGGGCTGCGGGTTTTCCCGCCAAATTCTTGTAATCCTGCGCATACACATAGATCGACGAAGAGCTGTCCTGCTTCAAAACCTGCCCCGCTACCCAGCGCTCGATCTCCGCGGCCGTCGCGCGGTACGCGTCCTGTCCCGTCACTTTCTTTGATAGATCCACCCGCACAAAGTTATACGGACTCTTCGCGTACAACGCCTCCTGCTCCTTCTGCGAAATAACATCATACGGCGGGCTCAGCACATCATCATATTTTTTAATCCTAGCCGGATTGTAACGATATCCCCGAAACGGCAAAATCTGTGGCATATATCTCCTTGATTACAGGTTAATTAAACGCCGGCGGGACGGCGGGCAGGAGTCTTCGGAGGGGCTTCTGGAAGGACGAGGCGTCCCCGCCGAGTCCGGACAGGGAGCAAGCGCGCCTACCCTTTGGCGGCGCGCTTGCGGCTCTGCCCCGGAGAAGAC
>JAGVCY010000130.1 GCA_020058965.1 Candidatus Omnitrophota bacterium
CACTTCGCGCATCACGGCGATTTTGGAGGTGTCGACCGAAATCGGAATTCTGAGCCGCGGGATCAGAAGCTCCAACGCAGGCAGCAAGCGTGACAATTCTTCATCAGCCGAGATACCGGCCGAACCCGGCCGAGTGGATTCCGCTCCGATATCGATCAGATCGGCGCCGTCGCTCTGCATCCGCAGCGCATGTTCCAGCGCCAAATGCGGATGCAAATATTTACCGCCATCGCTGAACGAGTCGGGTGTTACATTTAAAATCCCCATCACCCGAGCGCCCGGTTCGCTCAAGAGAAGGGACAGCGGGGACGACATAGGGGGCAGGTCAGGCGGAGGGAGGGGTGAGCGGCGTGGCTTCTGCGGGAGGGACGAGCGGCGAGGTCGGATCGGCCGCGCTAGAAGGAACAGCTTCAGAGGGAGGCAGCGGGAGGTTCAAAAGCTTGCGCACCTCGATAGCCTCCAGCGTTTCTTTTTCCATCAATTCCCGAGCCAGAAGCTCGAGTTGATCACGATGCTCGGTCAGAATGGCTTTGGATTGCGCATACGAACTGTCAACGATCGTTTTAACTTCATCATCGATGGTTCGGGCGGTCTGCTCCGAATAATTGCGGTCACCGCCAAAGTCACGACCCAGAAAAACATTTGCCTGTTCTTTGCCCCAGGCGATATTGCCCAATTTTTCACTCATTCCATATTGGCAGATCATGCTCCGCACGATCTGTGTGACATGCTGCAAGTCGTTTTGAGCCCCCGTGGTCACATCTTTAAAAATAATTTCTTCCGCTGCGCGGCCGCCGAGCGCCACCGGAATCTCTTTTAAAAAATCACTCTTAAAGCGGTAGCTGCGGTCTTCGTCGGGCAAAAACATCGTGTAACCGCCGGCCATGCCGCGCGGAATGATAGTCACCTTGTGGAAGGGGTCGGAGCCGGGCGTGTACAACGAGACCAGCGTGTGGCCGGATTCGTGGTAGGCGGCGATCTTTTTTTCCATTTCTGAAATTTTGCGGCTCTTGCGCTGGGGACCGGCCATGACGCGCTCGATGGATTCCTGCAACTCGATCATGCCGACCATTTCTTTATTGAACCGTGCGGCGAGAAGCGCGGCTTCGTTCACGAGGTTGGCCAGATCCGCGCCTGAAAAATTAGTGGTCTGCTTGGCGATCGCGGTGAGGTCGCAGGCCGGATCAAGCTTAATACGGGCCGCATGCACCTTCAAGATGGCCAACCGGCCGGTCAAATCCGGCCGAGGCACCACGATATGACGGTCGAACCGTCCCGGACGAAGAAGTGCGGGATCCAGGACATCCGGGCGATTCGTCGCGGCAATAAGAATAACCGCGTCGCTGCTGCCGAAGCCGTCCATCTCAACCAAGAGCGCGTTGAGCGTCTTTTCGCGCTCATCATGTCCGCCGCCCATGCCCGCGAACCGCTGACGGCCGACCGCGTCAATTTCATCGATAAAAATAATGGCGCCCTTGCCGCCGGCCTTGGATGCCTTCATGGCCTGATCAAAAAGGTCGCGCACGCGGGAGGCGCCGACGCCTACGAACATTTCGACAAAGTCGGAGCCCGAGATGCTGAAAAACGGCACGCCTGCCTCCCCCGCGATCGCCTTGGCGAGCAGGGTCTTGCCGGTTCCGGGAGGTCCGATCAGTAGAACGCCTTTTGGAATCTTGCCGCCGAGCTTCTGAAATCGCTTGGGATCGCGCAGGTATTCGACAACTTCCTGCAGTTCTTCCTTGGCCTCATCCACGCCGGCGACATCTTTGAACGATATTTTTTGCGGGCCGGTGATTTTTTTGGAGCGGTTCTTGCCAAAAGCCATGATGCGCCCGCCGCCTCCGCCGCGATGGATCAAGAGCCAGAATAAGCCGACGAATAAAATAGGTCCGAGAATGGTGTAAAAAAACTGGATGAGCATCGTCCGCTCGGCCTGGATCTCGTAGCGGCCGACCTTCCGCTTGAGAAGGTACTCCAACTCCTGGTCCTGGTCGGGCACCGTCACCTGATACGTAACCCCGTCAGAAAAAGTTCCGTGAATTTGGTTCACGGTCCGAATGGCGGTGGCGATCTGAGTTTTGGCTTCTGTGGAATTCAGCGCGGCAAAAAATTCACCGTAGGTCAGCGTTTTGACATCAGGCGCAAATCCACCCGAGCCCAGCCGAATGGCATAAAAAACCGCGAGAAAAACCAGCACTAGCACAAAAAACGGTCCGAAGCCGCCTTCCTTTTTGGGAGGGCCAGCCGGCTTGTTCGGATCCGGTCGTTTTAAAAGTGAGGGATTGTCGCTTGCCATAAGGTTGGCATTTTATCACACTTGAGGAAAAAGTGCCTGAGTTCGGGTTCATCGAACCAGTCTAAAAATATCGACTCAATTGTCATTAGAGCCAGTCACACGCTCTTGGACAGACGTCGTTATTCTACACCCAAATAGAACCGTTCCTACGAGCCCCGGATTTAAGGATAGAGCGGAAAACTACAACGCGTGGAGGCTCTCATTGCCATAGAAATTCTGTGGCTCTGTGGCCTTGATTAGATCGGCGCAGCTGGACGAAGTGCTCGGACCTCGCGTTGCTCGGTCCTCGCAATCTGCGTCCGCTCACCCGGTCGGGCCGGGCC
>JAGVCY010000155.1 GCA_020058965.1 Candidatus Omnitrophota bacterium
GGCCAACGCGGTCTCCGCCCACGCCGCGCGCGCCGGCCTGAAGTGCTTTGTCTTCATCCCCGCGGACCTGGAGATCGGCAAAGTCATCGCCTCGCTGGTGTACGCGCCCACCGTCGTGGCCATCGACGGCAATTACGACGACGTGAACCGGCTGTGCGCCGAGCTGAGCGCGAAGTATCCCTGGGCGTTCGTGAACGTGAACATCCGGCCCTACTACGCCGAGGGCTCCAAGACGATGGGTTATGAGATCGCCGAACAGCTCGGATGGAAAACTCCGAAGCATGTTGTGATCCCGGCCGCTTCCGGTTCGCTTCTCACCAAGATTTGGAAGGCATTCCACGAATTCGCCAAGCTCGGGATCATCGACAAGGTGGACGCCAAGCTTTATTGCGCGCAGGCAGAGGGTTGCGGACCCATCGCGACCGCCATCAAGAATAATGTCGACATCATTAAGCCCGTGAAGCCCAACACCATCGCCAAGTCGCTCGCGATCGGAAACCCCGCCGACGGCGTGTACGCCTATGACGCGGTCAAAACTTCCGGCGGCGCGGCCGAGCACGCCACCGACCAGGAGATCGTCGACGCGATCAAGCTGCTCGCGAGCACCGAGGGAATATTTACGGAAACAGCCGGAGGCGTCACGCTCGCCTGCGCCAAAAAACTCATCGAAAAAGGCGTCATCCCGAAAAACGAGTCGATCGTGATCTGCATCACCGGCAACGGTCTGAAGACGCAGGAAGCTATCACGGAACACCTCGAGAAGCCCTGGCTCGTCAAACCCAATTTTGATTCCTTTGTTGAAGCGTACGAAGCGCACCAAAAGAACGATCGCGTAAAAGTAAAAGTTTGATCAGACCGCCAACTACGGAGGCAACTATGGCAGTTAAGGTTCGTATCCCGACCCCCTTACAAAAACTCACTTCCAATCAGGCGGAAGTCAGCGTCGCCGGCGCGAATGTGAATGAAATGTTGAAGGACCTCGAAAAACAGTTTCCGGGGATCAAGGATCGTCTCTGTGACGCGGAAGGAAAACTCCGCCGCTTTGTGAATGTTTATGTGAATGAAGAAGATATTCGTTTTTTGAGCGGCGCCGAAACCGCGCTGAAGGACGGGGACGAAGTTTCTATAATTCCGGCTATCGCCGGGGGGGCGCGCTAAGGCGCGGGGCAACCAAGGAGAACTTTATGGCAACACGGCGTGTTACGCTTGTTTTTCCTCAGGAGAGGGTTCAGGAACCGGTCGTTTTTACGATGGCCAAGCAGTTCAATATTATGCCGAATATCCGCCGCGCCCGTGTCACCGAAACGGTGGGAGAGATGACGCTTGAGCTGGAAGGCACCGAAGCGGATCTTGTCGCCGGCATTAAATTTCTCGAGAGCCGCGGTGTTAAGGTCGAACCGGCCGACGGCCGGACGGTGATTTAATGGTCATCGGACTCATCGAAACCGCGCTGGTGTTCGGAGTCGCCGCCTGGATCCCGTTCAAGGTCGATCAGTACTTTACCGCCAATCTCATTCCTCTGCCGTCCTGGCCGTATGGCTTGGGCCTCGCGGTGTTCGCCTTTTTTTTCACCAAGACGATATTTGTATTTTTTAGATCGCTGATACGGCCGATCGTGCGCAAAGCGGGGATCGCATGAAGCGGCTCGGATTTTTTCTATGCGCGGCGGCGATCGCGGCGGTGTCCGTCACGGCGATGACGGCACACACGGCTTTTTCGGACGATAACGAGATCGCCGGGCTCAAAAAGGACATTCAAAAAATTCTCCTCGGCCAAGCCGAGATCCTCAAAGAAATCGCGGCCCTCAGAGAAGACATTAACATCGTCAAAATCCGCTCCACCCAATGAGGCCGGCATGAGCCTGAATCTGGCCGAAGTCGAAAAGAAGTGCGAGGAGTTTTTGTCCGCGCACGACTTGAAGTACACCTCCCAGCGGCGCACGATCCTCCTTCAGGCGTTTGAATCCAAGCGGCACTTCGGCGCCGAAGAACTTCTGGCTCTCGTCAAAAAACGCGACCGCACCATTTCCAAAGCTACTCTGTATCGGACGCTCGCGCTCTTCACCGAGGCCAAAATTCTCGAGGAACACGACTTCGGCGACGGACATAAATCCTACGAGCCCATGATCGGCAAAGAGCATCACGACCACCTGATCTGCGTGAAGTGCAAGGCGATCTACGAGTTCGAAAGCCCGCAGATCGAAAAAATTCAAGAAGCCGAAGCCCGTAAGCAGGGCTTCCAAATCATCACCCATTCCCATAAGCTTTTTGGAATATGCAAGCGCTGCCGGTGAAGCGGACGAGGTGTGTTTCTCCGCGCAGAGCCGCTCGCGCGCTGTCTAAGACTAAGCGCGGCGAGCTCCCTGTCCGGCCTCGGCGTGGACGCCTCGGCCTCCCAGAAGCGCTGCGCAACACACCTCGTCCGCTTCATCGGCAGGGTGTGATAATCCAATGAAATTCTCCACTAGGGCGACATATGGGTTGAGGGCGATGTTGTACCTGGCGGATCATTATGGGGAGAGCGCGGTTTCGATCAAGCAGATCGCGGAGGAGGAGAGGATTTCGGCGGCGTACCTCGAGCAGATCTTGAGCCGGATCAAGCGGGAGGGGTGGGTGAAAAGTGTCCGCGGCCCGCGCGGGGGGTATGTGCTGACGGCCAAACCGTCACTGATATCGGTGGGGAAGGTTTTGACGACACTTGGAGAAGATGCTCAGGCGGGCCGGATGGCTGAGCCCGCGGTTCGAAGGAAGCGGCCGGCGGCGCATGAGGCATCGGAGCTCTTTTTACATAAATTATCCGACGCGTTTTCAAAAGCGCTGGATCGGGTGTCGTTGGAAGATTTGATTTTGTCCGCGAGAAATAAAGGGCTGGCCGCGTCACCGATACATTTTAATATTTAGGCACCAAGCAGGCAGGCCGCATGTCATCCATTTTTGATCAGAAAAACGAGATGAGATCGCGGATGATCGAAGCGCTCCGGGGGCTCGAGCCGGAGGAGCGAAAAGTAAAATCGGAGCGGTTGGCTCGTGCGTTGTGGTCGGAGGAGCGGTTCATCCGGAGCCGGCAGATTTTTTGTTACATTTCGATGCCGGAAGAGCCGGACACACGAGCGATCATCCGGCGGTGTTTGGCCGAAGGAAAAAAGGTCGTGGTGCCAAAAATATTGGCCGGCGGCACGATGGAGGCGCGGATCATTGATCGGTTGAGCGACCAGCCCGACGGGGATTGGGTGCCCGGCGCGTTTGGAATTTTGGAACCGAATCCAAAAACCACTGAGCCGGCAAATTTAGCTGAGATGGATTGCGTGTTGGTGCCGGGCCTCGCGTTTGATGCCGAGGGCCGTCGGCTGGGGCGGGGTAAAGGGTATTATGATCGGTTTTTTGAACAGATCGGACCCTCCGCGGCGCGAATCGCGCTGGCGTTTGAATGTCAGCGCGTCAGCCGCGTGCCGTGCGGGCCGCATGACGAAAAAGTTGATCTGGTGTTGTATGCCTAAAGAGGATCTTTAAGATGAGCACGGCTAGTATTTTTTCATTTGTTCTTTTGAGCCTGGTGTTCGGGGCGGTTTTTACCGCGCTCGGCTACTGGATTCGACTGAATATCGGCGAACAAAAAATCCGCGGTGCTGAGACGAGGGCCGAAGAGATCCGCACTGCATCCGAGCGCGATTCCGACCGCCGCCGCGCCGAACTTCAAAAAGAAGGCGAACGGTACTTGTTGCGCTTGAAGC
Organism: Candidatus Omnitrophota bacterium; assembly: GCA_020058965.1. Taxonomy (GTDB): domain Bacteria; phylum Omnitrophota; class Gorgyraeia; order 2-02-FULL-51-18; family JAGOUK01; genus JAGOUK01. The sequence continues at coordinate 3,731 of JAGVCY010000155.1, forward strand.
AGGAATTCGACGAGACACAGGAAATGCGCCGCCGCGAGATGGAGGACGCGATCGCTCGTTCTGCGGATCGGGAAAAAGCCGCGCGAGAACGGATCGACGAGGCGCGGGCCAAGGAGCACGAAGCGGACAAGCGCGCGGATCAGCTGAATATTAATGAAAAAGAAATTGAAAAAAAGCGCGCCGATCTGGATCGCATGATCGCCGAGGAGCAGGAGCGGCTGCAGGGGCTTTCGGGCCTCGGGAGTGAAGACGCCAAGCGTCAGCTGCTCCGCCGGATGGAAACCGAAGTGCGTGTCGAGGCCAGCCGCATGATCAAGGCGGTCGAGGAAGAGGCGCGCGAGATGGCCGATAAAAAGGCCAAAAACATTTTGGCGCTGGCGATTCAGCGGTGCGCGGCGGAACTAAGCATCGAGCAGACGGTGAGCGTCGTGCAGTTGCCGGGCGAGGAAATGAAAGGCCGTATTATCGGGAAAGAAGGACGCAACGTTCGCGCGTTTGAGCACGCGACCGGCGTGGATGTCGTGATCGACGAAACACCCGGCGCGGTGGTGCTGTCGGCGTTTGATCCGGTTCGCCGCGAAGTCGCGCGGCTGGCGCTCGAAAAATTGATCGAAGACGGGCGGATCCATCCGTCGAGCATCGAAGAGACGGTCGGAAAAGTCCGGCAGGAATTGGATCAGACGATACGCGCGGAAGGCGCCGCCGCGGCGCTCGCGATCGGTGTGGCGGATATGCATCCGGATCTTTTGATGATCGTCGGCCGGCTTAAATACCGCACGAGTTATGGTCAGAACGCGCTGTCACACGCGAAAGAAGTGGCGGACCTGATGTCGGTTTTTGCGGGGGAGCTGGGGTTGAACGCGGTCAACGCGCGGCGGGCGGGACTTTTGCACGATATCGGGAAGACGGTTTCGCACGAGGTGGAGGGGCCGCACGCGCTGATCGGCGGGGAGATGGCGCGCAAGTACGGAGAGCCCGACGATGTGGTGCACGCGATCGAGGCGCATCATGAAGATATTTCGCCCAAGTCGGTGTGGCCGATCTTGCTGCAGGCGGCGGACGCGGTGTCAGCTTCCCGGCCGGGCGCACGGCGCGAAA
>JAGVCY010000306.1 GCA_020058965.1 Candidatus Omnitrophota bacterium
CGGATTAAAGATGCTTTGGGAAGGGCATGGCAGTGTAGTACAATACAGTGCGATTTTGCCCTCCCGGAGAAGTTCGAGCTCGAATACACTTCCACGGAAGGCGATAAAAAGCGGCCCGTCATGCTGCATCGAGCCATTTTGGGGAGCGTTGAACGCTTTCTCGGAACGCTTGTTGAGCATTATGCCGGCGCGTTTCCTTTATGGGTGTCGCCCGTTCAGGCGGCGCTGGTCCCCGTGACCGAAAAGCACGCGGTTTATGCCGCGGATGTCCTCAAGCGGCTCGAGGCGTCCGGCGTGCGCGCCGTTAATTTGGATGCGAACGATTCGCTCGGCAAGCGCGTGCGGCATGCGACCGAAGAAAAAATTCCTTACACCCTCGTGGTGGGCGACAAGGAAGTCGAGGCGGGAACGATCACCGTTCGTCGGCGCGGCTCACGCGAGCAGACGACGATGTGGGTCGAAGAATTTTTGATCAAGCTTCAGTCCGAAGTTCGGACGAAAGACTGTACTTTTTAATTAAATAAAGGAGGGCGCGAGAGATCTTGTTTATTCAACGCGTGTGTCAGTGACCCGGTTCGAAAGTCCTAGTCCGCAACCGGGTTCGTTCAGGCCTCCGATGGGACAAGGGCAAGCGCCCCCACCCTCCGCGGCCAAACAGCGCATCCGAATCAACCAGTATGTTCGCGCCGCCAGCATCCGGCTGATCGACGAAAACGGCGGTCAGCTCGGAGTGATGACGCCCCAGGAGGCGATGCAGTTCGCCGTGAAGGCGGAACTTGACCTGGTCGAAATCGCCCCGACCGCGACTCCTCCCGTCTGCCGCATCATGGACTTCTCGAAGTTCAAGTACGAGCAGGAAAAAAAGGACAAGGAAGCGCGGAAGAAGCAGAAGACGATCCAGCTTAAGGAAATCAAGTTCCATCCGAATATCGACGAGCACGATTACGGATTTAAGAAAAAGCATATAGAAAATTTCTTGAAGCGCGGCGACAAAGTGAAAGTCACGATGGTCTACCGCGGGCGGGAAAAGGCGAACACGGAAAGCGGCAGAATGCTCTTGCAGAAGTTGGCGGAAGAAATTTCGCCGATCGGATTGGTGGAATCGGCGCCTATCAAGGACCGGAACCAGTTGATCATGATCCTTCAGCCGAAACACTAGAGACAGAGGAAAAGTATGAAGCTCAAAACAAAAAAAGGCGTCGCACGCCGGATCAAGATGAGAAAATCCGGTTCGCTCAAACGCGGCCAGGCCGGCAAAGGCCATTTAAACGCCTGCAAATCGCGCAAGCGCAAGCGGCATTTACGCAAGACGGCGACGATTTCGCCGGCGGACGACAAGAGAATCAGGAGGTTGTTGCCATATGGCTAGAACTAGAAACGTTACGGCGACCAAAAAAAGACACAAGAAATACCTCAAGGCCGCCAGCGGCTTTGTCGGCGGACGCGGAAAACTTTATCGTCAGGCCCGCGAGACCGTCCATCGCGCATGGGCGTATTCGACCACGCATCGTCGGCTTAAAAAGCGTGACTTCAGAACGCTGTGGATCTCGCGCATCACGGCGGCCGCGGAAGAGAACGACATCTCCTACAGCCAGCTGATGGGGCGGTTGATCAAGGCTGAGGTTTTGTTGGATCGCAAGTCCATCTCTGAAATTGCCCAGATCGACCCGGCGGCATTTACAGAGCTCGTTAAGATCGCCAAGGCTAATTAGTTCGGCTCAAAACGATCAGGCCCTTGAGACAGAAACATCTGTCTTCTTCGGACGGAGCCGCTCGCGCGCTGTCAAAGACTAGGCGCGCTCGCTCCTTTGTGTTGCTCGGCGGGGACGCCTCGCAACACAAAAAGTCCTACGAAGACAGATGTTTCTGTCTCAAGGGCCGGTTGGTTTCTCGCCTCATGATGAGGACAATGGGAAGATGACACTCGCAGAAAAATTAAGACAACTCATAATTGAAGCTCAAGGAAGGGCCGCGGACGCGGCGTCTCTTGAGGATGTTGAGGCGTTGCGCGTTAAGTACCTTGGGCGGAAGGGGGCGTTGGCGGAGTTGACGGGGCTTTTGGGGCAGATCGATGCGGCGGAAAAGCCGGAGGCGGGGAGGGAAGCGAACCGAGCGAAGAATGAAATTACCGCCGCGCTGGAAGCGCGCTCGGTTGCAGTCAAAGCGTCTGGCGGAACCGTTGGTTCGGCCGCGAAGGAAGATCTTTCACTGCCCGGAACTGCGCCGCTCGTCGGCGGGCTGCATCCGATCACACAAGTCATTGATGAGATTTGCGATATTTTTTACCGGCTTGGGTTTCAGATCGCGTCAGGACCCGAGATGGAAACAGATTATTATAATTTTGAAGCGCTCAACATTCCCGCCGACCATTCCTCCCGAGACGATCTAGCCACTTTTTATATAGAAAACGGAAAACTCCTGCGCAGTCAGACTTCGACGGTGCAGACACGCATTATGGAAAAAGAACGGCCGCCCGTGAAGGTGCTGGCCCCGGGGCGTGTGTACCGGCCCGACGCGACCGACGCGACGCATTCGTTCATGTTCCATCAAATTGAAGGATTGTGCGTGGATGAGCGCGTGACTTTTGCGGATCTCAAGGGAGTTTTGCTTGCGTTCGCGAAACAATTTTTTGGGGCGGATGTGAAAATGAGATTTAGACCGCACTTTTTTCCGTTCACGGAGCCTTCGGCGGAAGTGGATATTTCATGCGGACTGTGCAAAGGTTCCGGCTGCCGTTCGTGCGCGCAGAAGGGCTGGCTCGAAATTTTGGGTGCGGGCATGGTGCATCCGAATGTTTTACGCGCGTGCAAGGTCAGTCCTGAAAAGTATTCGGGATTTGCGTTTGGATTTGGCGTCGAACGGATCGCGATGCTGAAGTGGGGCGTCAACGATATACGGCTTTTTTATGAGAATGACATGAGATTTTTGAGGCAGTTCTCCGCATGAAGCTGCCAGTCAAGTGGCTCAGGGATTATGTGGATATTTCGCTCAAGAGCGATAAACTCGCGGAATTGTTCACGATGACCGGGACCATGATCGAGGGCATCGAGCATCCCGAGGGCTGCGGGACGGATATTCTGACGGCCGAAATTACCACCAACCGGCCGGATTGCCTGTCGATGCTGGGGCTGGCCGCGGAGCTCGCGGCGCTCACGCACCGCAAAAGCAAAAAACCCCGGATCCCGCGCATTCCGTTCAAGGCCTCCTCCCGGCTCACGCTCCCCATCAAGATCCAAGACCCCCGCGCGTGTCCGGCGTACACGGCTCGGATATTGGACGGTGTGCGCGTCGGCGCTTCGCCGGCGGCGATCGTCAAGCCGATCGAGTGGATGGGACACAAGAGCGTGAACAACGCGGTGGACATCACCAATTTTGTACTTTTTGAGTGCGGACAGCCGCTGCACGCGTTTGATTACGACAAGATCGAAGGCAGTGAGATCATTGTGCGCCGTGCCAAACGCGGCGAAAAAATGGTCGGCATCAACAATGTCGAGTACGCGCTCGATGAGAGAATTCTGGTCATCGCCGATGCCAAAAAACCCATCGCCATCGCCGGTGTGATGGGCGGCAAGGCGACCGAAATCACGCCGAACACGCAGCGCGTGGTGCTGGAGTCCGCTCGATTTGATCCCGTGCTCGTCCGCCGGACGGCGAAGTTTTTAAAGATCGCGACCGATTCGAGTTATCGATTTGAGCGAGCGATAGAGCCCGGCTGGGTGACATGGGCGTCGGAGCGCGCGACCGCGCTTTTTATCGAGCACACCAAGGCATTTGCCGCGTCGCCGCTTCTGAGCGTCGGAACGCTTACGCCGAAGATTTTCCCGTCCGTTAAGATCTACCGCAAGACACTGGAGCGCGTGATGGGACGGGATTTTTCGATGCTGGAAGCGGCGCGAATCTTCGAATCGCTGGGTCTCAAGGTCAGGAAGTTAGCCGCCAAATACATCAAAGTCGGTTACGCGACACATCGCACCGACATCCGGCAGGAATGCGACCTCATTGAAGAGATCGTCCGCATCAGCGGGTTTGAAAAAATTCCGACGACACTCCCCATCACGCGGTATACGAGTTC
>JAGVCY010000011.1 GCA_020058965.1 Candidatus Omnitrophota bacterium
CTTACCGTCGACCGCGACCAGGCCTTCGTGAAGAACCTCCTCACCCAAATGGACGCGCAAAAAATCGACCGCGCCGTCCTCGTAACCGGCGGCTACCACGCCCCGAACCTCAAACAACTTTTTAAGCAGAACGGAATCTCCTACATTTCCGTCCTCCCCCAAGTCCTCTACGAAACCGACACCGCCCGCTACGAAAAATTGTTGTTGGGCCAGACAACCCCGTCATTGCGAGCCGCCTCCGGCGGCGTGGCAATCTCCCAAAGAGGCGAAGCCACCTTGAACATCCGTCCCGTGGTTGCCGCCGCCCGTCTCGGCGAACCATGGGCCATTCAAGCCCTTAGCGCACTCGGTGCGCGGCTGGCGGACGCAAATGACGATCCCGATCAGATTCCCTCGCATCTCAAAGGGGCGGGTGATCACCCGGCCGGTGAAGGGGTTTTTAATCAACCCACTCCAGCTCCGAATTATCCGACCGATGGAGCGGGAATGCCCGCATTCAACCCTCCGACCGAAACCGACGGCGGCACGGAGCCCGGATTAGACGATCTCGGCGGCAATTTTGACGAAGAAACCGGCGGCGCGCGGTTGGCGACTCAGGAATTTGTGTTATCGGACTCGGTTGACCGGTTGGATCCGATGGTTGAGTGGATCGGTGAGAGGGGGTTTGAGTTTCATGGAGTTATTTTTACAGGACCTCGAGTGCCTGAGGGGATGAAGGCGTCGGAGTGCGAGGTCAGTTTAAATATTCGACAGGAAGGCGGGAACAGCGCGATGATCCCCGTCACCTGGCATGAAGTGCATGAAGGCAGATTGTCGGAAGGATTGAAGAGCGCACTTCGATTCAATCTCGATCGGATCACAGGTCAAACTCAAAACAATTGGACCGTGACCGTTAGGACCGCGAACCGCGTTATGACCGTAACGCTAACCCCAACACCCGCAGCCGCAAGTTTGGCGGCTATGGAAAAGCTCAACGTGACGATGGTCGCGTATGAGATGTCGCCGTTTTTCGCCGTTGGCGGTATCAAAGATGTGCTTCGGGAACTGCCGCCGGCGCTCAAGCGCAACGGGCGGTTCGGCGATGTGTCGGTGATTTTGCCCGGACATGCGAGCATTTGGAAGAACGCGGAGAAAAATGGCATTGCAATCGAGGACACAGGAATTGTTGTGCCGGTTCAGGATGCAAAAAAGGGCAATCTGAATTTTAAGGTATGGAAGACCACCCTGACCAGCGGAGTGGTCGTTTATTATTTGGGCCACCCCGATTATTTTCAGCACGGATATGACGAGAAAAAAACAGATGTCTTCCATGAGGCCGTCATATTTTCGCGCGCGGCGGCCGAATTCGCCAAGCAGCTTCGACCCGATGTGATTCACACCCATGACTGGCAAACTTCGCTGGTGCATGCGTATTCCGCCGCCGACCGCGGTCGCGGGTTCGCGGGCGATTGGAAGCTGGCCAATGCGGCTGCGGTTCATACCGGACACAACTGGGGCGTCGCGCATCAGGGCCGTTTTGACTTGAGTCGATTTGACGAATTGGGACTTCCCGCGGAATTTAAGCCCAATTTTGAATTTTATGGAGAAATGAATCTCTCAAAAGCTGCCGTGGTGTTTGCCGCCCAAAAAGGAGTCGTGACGACGGTCAGTCCCAACTACGCCGCCGAATCCCTCACTGAATTGGGGGGCGCCGGGCTGGACGGAGTGCTGCGTCACCAAGGCGGTGAGGATTATGTGGGAATCTTGAACGCATTGGATGACACCATTTGGAATCCAACCAAGGATCCGGATATTCATACCCGCTACGCGGCGGAGCCGGATGCGGCTGAGTCAATTTTAGGACTCGCTGAAGGCAAGGCCGCGAATAAATCATTTCTTCAGCAATCACTCGGGCTCACCGTTGATCCCGGCGCGCCCCTCATCGGTGTGATCAGCCGTCTGACCGAACAAAAAGGCATGAATCTGGTCGCCGATGTCATCGAAGAGGTGCTGAAGTGGACCGAACAACATCATCAAAAAAATGCCCAATTTGTCATCTTGGGAACCGGCGATCCGGAGTTGGAGGCACGCTTTAAGAAGCTGGCCGAATTGCACCCAAACCTAGTGGCGTTTGTCCCTAAGTTCAATGAGGCCAAGGCCCACGAATTTGCTGCTGCAGCAGATCTTGGTCTCGTGCCCAGCCTTTATGAGCCCTGCGGTCTGGTTCAAATGCAGTTTATGCGTTGCGGCGCGGTGCCGATTGTGCGCGATGTCGGCGGTTTGCATGACACCGTGGTCGATCCGGATCACTCGCCAGGCGAGGGAACCGGTTTTGTATTTAGGGAATTTAATTCCAATGAATTATTTGACGCGATTCGGGAAGGAATCAACCGCTATCTAAAAGATCCTGAAGGATTTTTGAGAATGCAAAAGCGGGGCATGCAATCGGTGAAGCCCTGGGATGAGCGGGTTCCGCAATATTTGGAAGTGTACGACCGGGCCATTGCCAAAAATCAAAAGCTGACCGCTGCGAGGGCTGATATCGCCGCGCGGTTGGCGGAGGTGGTGTCGGCGTTCTTGCCGGAGAGGGTGACGGGCGCGCTGAATCGGGTGGCGGTGGAAGGATATATCGCAAAATTGAAGAAGAGGTCGGTCAAGCTCAACTTTTTGAGGTTCGCCGAGGGTGGCTCGTTGGAGTTTGCCGACGCGGATGGCGCGTTCAGGGTTCGGGTGCGTCAGGTTTTTAAAGAAGACCAGTTGGTGGTGGTGTCGGGCGGGAAGGCCGTCATTTTTACAAAGGATTTTATTTATTTGGGTGAGATCGCGGACGGTGTTTTGCGGCCAGAGACGGTTCCGGTGTCGGTGGTGGGGTTTGCACGATTCCCGGTGTTTCATTTGGGGGTTTCGGAGCATCGGACGCTGACGGTGATGCTGGATCCCAAGGTTTTTGTATTGGCCAAAGACGAGCTCCAAGCGCATCGATTGCCAGGCGTACGGTTCGTGTCTTACGGATCGGAGCCGGCCAAGATGGAGATCCGTGTCCCCGCCCCAGAGCCTCCAGCGGCCGCTCCGATGCCCCAACCCCAACCGCCCGCCGTGCCGGTTGTGCCGCCGCCGGCCGTTGCCGCTGTTCCCAAACCCAAGCCCGCGCCTGCTCCGGTCGAATTGTTTCGTCCATCACCCCCGCGGTCCCGGCCTGTATTTACGCTGCTGCCCGATCTGGAACCCGTTGTGGAAGCCCGCCGCATTCAAACGAAGTTGAAGACGATAACCAGAATCGGCAAAAAGGATCTGCGGACGATTCAAAAGCTTGGATTTTTGACAGCCCTTTACGACGAATACTTCCGGAAAGAGTGGAACAACGGCAAAAGAATTACCGATATCATCGACAGACAGTCGGCTGAATTCGCGTCCGAAGCGTTTGGCGAACAAGACGGCCCGATCAGCTATATGCCGGATTATGTCGGATCGCCGGAACAGGGCGGCGGTCCGGCCATTTCCTTCAAAGTGGGACCGGCCAGCCGGGATGAACTCGTATCGATCATCCAGGAGCTCATCGAATCGCTTCCGGAAAAATTGCGGGCTGCCGCGCGGTTGGCGGAAAATGATTTAGCTGGTCGTCTCAATGGGTTGATCGACGGTCTTCGCCTGACCCACCCAATTTATCGCAACTGGATTCTAAACAGCAGCCGTGGTGTTC
>JAGVCY010000287.1 GCA_020058965.1 Candidatus Omnitrophota bacterium
CGGAACAAGGCGGTCAGGTCGGTGACACAGGAATGCTTCGTAACGGATCCGCCGAAGCGCGGGTGCTGGATACGCAGTGGCACGACGCGCTCGTGCTGCACGAGGTCGAGGTGGTCGCGCATGAGGTGCACGAGGGCGACACCTTCACCCTCGAGGTGGATGGATCCCGCCGCCAGGCCGTCATCAAAAATCACACCGCGACGCATCTTTTGCACAGCGCGCTGAGAAAAGCGCTCGGACCGCACGTGAAACAGCGCGGTTCGCTGGTAGCTCCCGACCGTCTGCGCTTTGACTTTTCGCACTTCAACGCCGTGAAACCGGAAGAATTGCAAGAGATCGAGCACGCCGTGAACGCGGAGATCAAAAAAAATAATCCGGTCGTAACGGAAGTGCAAGATCAGAAAAAAGCGATCGCGGACGGGGCGATGGCGTTTTTTGGAGATAAATATGACAACGACGTCCGCGTGGTGACCGCGGGTGATTTTTCGAAGGAGTTATGCGGCGGAACGCATAGTCCCAACACGGGATTTATCGGTTCCTTTCGGATCACATCCGAGGGATCTGTTCAGTCCGGGGTGCGCCGCATTGAAGCGGTCACGGGTGACGCGGCCCTCCGCATGAAAGCGGAAGAAGCGGATGAGTTCAAATCCATTTTGAATTATTTGGACGCGGAGCACGACGGGGTTAAAAACGCGATTTTTGAAGCCCAGGAAGAAGTAAAAGGACTTGAAAAAGAGCTGAAGGGCGCGCTGACCAAGACGGTGCGCGACTCCATGGCCAAGTTGATCGATCGGTCGGCCGAGGTGCGAGGGACGCGCGTCGTGTTGGAGCGGCTGGAAGGATTGGATAAGGAACTGCTCCGCGACACCGCGGAATGGGTGCGCACGCGGCCGGGGTCCGTGGCGGTGGTCTTGTCGGCGACGATTCAAGAAAAGCCGCAGATCATTGTCGCGCTCTCCAATGACCTTGTTCAAAAAAAGCTAAGCGCCGGTGCTCTGGTTAAAGAAATATCAGCTCGGATGGGCGGCTCGGGCGGCGGACGACCGGATTTGGCCAACGGCGGCGGCAAGCCGGATGCGGATATCAGCGACGCGCTGCATTTTGCTAAAACACGCATCAGCGAACTGCTGGGGGGTTTATGAAAATCATCCGTTACGGAAGCGCATCGCTCGACAAATATCTGAACACCCGTACGCAGAACCGCCCGGACCGGCTCGTGCAGAAGGTGGGGCGCATCGTTGAGGATGTACGCCAAAACGGAGACACAGCGCTCATCAAGTACACCCGCAAATTTGATCGGGTTCGGCTCACGCCGCGTGATCTTCAGGTATCCGAAGACGAGATCAACGCGTGTTATCAGAATATCAAGCCGGAATTTTTTACCGCGCTGAAGGTCGCCGTTGAGAATGTCCGCACCTACTACAAAAGCAAGATCGTAAAATCACTCAAGGTGCGCGGTCAGGACGGGGTGCGGCTATCGGAGCATATTCGGCCCATGAACACGGTGGGCGTGTATGTGCCGTCGGGCACGGTACCACTCGTCTCAACCGTTTACATGACGGTCGTGCCCGCTCAGGCGGCCGGCGTCAAAAATATTTACATCGTCACGCCGCCCGGGCCCAACAAGGCCGTCGACCCGCATATTTTGGCCGTCGCAAACCTGCTCAAGGTGAGCGGCGTTTACAAAGCGGGCGGCGCGCAGGCGGTGGCCGCGATGGCGTTCGGGACCAAGACCATTCCGCGCGCGGACAAGATCATCGGTCCTGGGAATCAGTACGTGGCCGAAGCCAAGCGGCAGGTCTTCGGGTATTGCGATATCGATATGATCGCCGGACCGACGGAGCTGGTCGTTATCGCCAACGAGCACAGTGACCCGCAGTATGTGGCGGCGGATATGATGGCTCAGAGCGAACATCACGGCGGCAGTTCGATTCTGATCACGACCTCCAAACGGTTGGCCAAACAAATCGCCAAATTGAAGATTCGCGGTTTTATCGCCCGCGTCAAGAATCTTGAGCAAGGCATCGAACTTTCGAATCGCATCGCGCCCGAACATCTGGAAATCATGGTGAAGCGTCCGGAACGCCTCCTCCGATTTGTCGAGAATGCCGGAGCGGTTTTTTTAGGTCCTTACTCGCCGACGGCGATCGGGGACTATGTCGCGGGTCCAAGCCATGTGCTGCCGACCAATGGCACGGCGCGTTTTTTTTCGGGATTGGGTGTTCAGGATTTTCTCAAGAACACGCATGTGATCTCGTATTCGCGCAAGGCGCTTGAAAAAGTCCGTCAACCGGCCGAGTACATCGCCAATCTCGAAGGGCTCAAAAAGCATTACGAGTCGATCAAAATACGATTTGAGACGGTCGCGTAAAAGCTTCACGATTTTGACAAAAAGGAATTCTCAGATGAAACGCAAAACTTCGATCAGTCTCCAGCGGAAAGCAAGCGTCGAGCGCGTCACCAAAGAAACCACCATCCACGCCGATCTGAATCTGGACGGCTCCGGTGCGTCAAAGATCTCGACCGGACTGGCATTTTTGGATCACATGCTGGACCTGTTCACCAAGCACGGGATATTTAACCTCAAGCTGGTCGCCAAAGGCGATCTGGAGATCGACATTCACCACACCAACGAGGACATCGGCATCGTTTTGGGACAGTTGTTCAAGCAGGCGCTCGGCGACAAGAAGGGAATTCGTCGGTTTGGCTCCTGTTTTGTGCCGATGGATGAGACGTTGTCACGCGTACGCGTCGCGCTGGATATTTCGGGCCGCCCTTCACTATTTTTTACGGCGCCTAAAAATGTCGCTCAACATTTTGTGCATCGCGACTACACGATCCATGACGCTCGTGAACTCATCAAGGCGTTCGCGATTCAGTCCGGCATCAACCTGCATGTCGACGTGCTGAAGGGCGACGACCCGCATCATATTCTGGAGTCGATATTTAAGGCTTTGGGTCGGGCGCTCGAGCAGGCCACGCGCGTGGACGCGCGCATCCCGGGCGTTCCGTCGACAAAGGGATTGATAGAAAAATAATGGTCCTTCTCGTCGACTACGGGATGGGGAATCTCCGTTCCGTTGAAAAAGCGCTTCAGGCGGTGGGCGCGAAGGTGCGCGTGTCGAGCGATCCCGGGTTGATCGCGGGCGCGAAGCTGGTGGTGGTGCCCGGAGTCGGGGCGTTTGATCATGCGGTGCGGGAGCTCCGAGCCCGCAAGTTATTTGAGCCGATCCGCGCCGCCGCGTTAAACGGCAAACCCTATTTGGGGCTTTGCCTGGGCATGCAGTTATTGTTCGAACGCTCGGACGAAGGGTCGGAAGAGGGCTGGGGAATTTTTAAGGGGAAGGTGATACGGTTTCCGCATTTCATGAAAACGCCTCATATGGGGTGGAATCAGGTACGGCTGGCGACGGCGGCCGAAGACAGGGCCTTTGGGATCGAGGGGGACGGGCGGTTTTATTTTGTGCACTCGTATTTTGCGGTGCCGGCGGATCCGGGGGTGGCATTCGCGACGACGGATTATGGCTTTGATTTTGTGTCGGCGGTGCGCAAGGGAAAAATTATGGCAACGCAGTTTCATCCGGAAAAGAGCCAGGCGCAAGGCCTTCGGTTTTTGAGCGCGGCCGTTCGTGAGCTGAC
>JAGVCY010000229.1 GCA_020058965.1 Candidatus Omnitrophota bacterium
CAGGGACAGAACCCCTATTTTTTGATTTGGGTGGCCGACCGGCCTTTTTTAAGGTAAACCGACGCTCCAGCGCTCCCTCGAGCATCCGGATAAATTTCTCATCCCCCAACGGTCGTCCCGTATTCAAGGATCGTTCAATGCCCCTGTTGCGCTCCCGATCGTTGTCTGAGATCAGAAATTCGCTCCATTTTGTGATTCCGATGTCAAAATCCTGCACAATCGGATCGCGCTTTCTTTTGCCGACGTGATAACGCGCGCTTGAAAACATGTATTCTTCAGCCCGGTTGACCATTCCGGCCTTGACCGGATTCCGTTCGACATATCGAATAGCGGCGACTAAATGATTGTCATCAAGCGGGTAGCTTTTAAACCTGCCCTCCCACAGCGTGCCTTTCCAGCCTGTCCTCGCATTGATCAATTGGGTATACGCTTTATTCGCCTCTTGGAAACACAGGGAAAGGCTATCGACATTCAGGGGAACGGCCACAATGTGAAGATGATTGTCCATAAGGCAATAGGCGATAATACTGACGTCATGCTTTTCAGCGTATTTCTTGAGGTAGTTGAGGTAAATAACCTTATCGCTGTCAGAAAAGAAGATTTTCTGACTGCGATGGCCGCGCTGAACGATATGGTGCGGCAAACCAGGTATGGAGACACGTGCGATTCTAGGCATAGCGGACTAATCAGAATCTTAATTATATTATGAAATCGAGGTTCCGTCCTCCTTTTTCTTCGAATTATACGAAATAGGGGTTCTGTCCCTCTATTTCCCTCTATTTCTTATTTTAGGAGCTGGGGGATGAGGGTGCGGACTTCGGAGAGAGGAATTTCGTGCACTTTGTCGCGCTTGAGGTCTTTGACTTCGGCGACGCCGGACTTGAGGCCTTTTGGCCCGAGAACCACACGAATGGGAATACCGAGCAAATCCGCGTCGTTGAACTTGATGCCGGCGGAGGCCTCGCGGTCATCCCACAGAACGTCGAAGCCAGCGGCCGTAAAATCAGCGTGCATTTTCTCGCTGATTTTATTCAGCTCGGGATCCTGAGTGCTGGTCGTCAGAATCAAAACATCATAAGGGCTGATCGACGGCGATGTCCATCGAATGCCCTTCTCAGTCGAATGCTGTTCAATGGATGAGGCGATGATTCGATTCACGCCGATGCCATAACAACCCATGATCATCGGCTGTTCCTTGCCCTTTTCATCCAAGACATGCGCTCGCAGCGGTTTCGTGTAACGGGTTCCCAATTTAAAAATATGGCCGAGCTCAATGGCGGTTTTGAGGCGCAGTGGGACGGTTTTGCCCTCGTATTCTCCCTCATCTCCGTCGATCGCCTGCCGAAAATCGCCCACGGTGATTCGGCCTTTCGCCGACGCTTCAACATCCGCCCAGGTGACACCCGCGAGATGGTAGTCCCGCTTATTGGCGCCGACGATGAATTTGGGTTGCTCCAAAATGTCTTCGTCAACTAAAAGTTGGATGTTTTTCAATCCGATGGGCCCGGAAAATCCGAATGCTGACCCTAAACCATCAATCGCTTCGGCAGTCGCCAACGCGGCGCCGGGAAATTGCCGACGAACTTTGTGATCGCTCACCTCATGATCGCCGCGAACCAGGACCGCGACGAAACTGCACCGGACCAGGTCCGACGCAGAGACCGGACCTGGTCCGGCACTGCCAACGCTAGAGACCGGACCTGGTCCGGCACTGCCAACGCTAGAGACCGGACCTGCTCCGGCAAGTTGGTAGATCATGGTCTTCACAATTTTATTGGGTTTGGCTTTGAGGAACGCGCCCACCGCTTCAACACTCGAGACATCCGGCGTGTGCTTTTCGGCATAACCGCCGGCCTGTGCCGTGGCCGGTTTCAGACCTTTTAATTTTCGGAATGCCATCTCGGCGCTCACCACATATTTGGACTCGCCGTATTGAATCACGCGGTCTTCGCCCGCATTGGAAAAAAGAACAAATTCCTGCGATCCGCTGCCGCCCATCGCCCCCGGATCCGCTTCAACCAAATAATAGTCCAGACCGCATCGCTTGAAAATTCGTTCATAGGCCTCCTTCATCTTCTGATACGTCGCGTCTAAACTTTCGGATGTGACGTGAAAACTATAAGCATCCTTCATGATAAATTCCCGGCTCCGTATCACGCCGGAGCGCGGTCTCATCTCATCGCGGAATTTGGTTTGGATTTGGTAGAGCGTGATAGGAAGTTGCTTGTAGGAGTGGATTTCGCATCGCGCCAAGTCCGTGATCACTTCTTCATGCGTCGGCCCGAGCACATTGGCCTTGCCGTGACGATCCTTGAAATGGATCATGTCATCACCGAGAATGTCGTATCGGCCCGTGGCTTTCCACAAATCCGCCGGATGAATCGCCGGCAAAAGAACCTCGAGAGCGCCCGCGCGATTCATCTCCTCGCGAACAATGGCTTCAGCTTTTTTCAGAGCCTTCAGTCCAAGCGGCAAATAGGAATAAGTGCCGCTCGCCAACTTGCGAATCAGGCCCGCACGCAACATCAGACGGTGACTCAATATCTCGGCATCACCCGGCGTTTCCTTGAGTGTGGG
>JAGVCY010000010.1 GCA_020058965.1 Candidatus Omnitrophota bacterium
CGCATCATCCAAATAAACCTTCACCTGAAGCGATCCGGTGGCTGCATCAAAAGAAACCGTTTCACCGGAAGCAAATTCCAGATTATCTAGATTATCGTCAGATACTGCGGCCGACGGAGCTGACACAGCCGATACTGCTTCGGTGGCTGCCGGGGCGGCGGGAGCTTCGCCCGTATCGGCCCAAACCGTTACCGAGCTTCCAAAAAGCACCATTGTTAAAAACAAGGCAAAGGAAACACGATTCAATCTCATCATGATAAAGCTCCTTCGTACGGTTGTGCAATATGAGCGGTCATATGAATCAAAAAATTATTCCCCATTATTTCCAATGGCTTCCACGGGGCAGCCCTGCATAGCTTCCAAACACTGCGCCTCTTCATCAGGAGTCTGCGCTTGCTTCTTCACGAAAGAGTAGCCCCCGTCCTGATTGCGGTCAAAATTAGACGGCGCGGTCTGCCGGCACAGGTCGCAGTCGATGCATTGGCTGTCGACATAAAACTTTCCGGTCACATTTTCTTTGTATCGGTTCTCTATAACTGCCATCGGACCCCTTTGCCTCTTTATATATGCGTCTGCAGAATGTTATCATAAATTAGCATCATTATCAAAACCGCTCAGACTTGACTAAAACCTGACCGCAGACCCGACTCAGACCTGAATCACCTCTTTGACTTCAGGGATCAGCATCTTCAACCGGCTTTCAACGCCCATCTTCAGCGTGAGCACCGAGCTCGGGCATGACGAACAGGAACCTTGAAGATGCAAGGACACGATCCCGTCTTTATACCCGTAAAATATAATATCCCCTCCATCCATGGCTACGGCAGGCCGGACTTCAGTATTCAGAATCTCCTGAATCTTGAGTGAGATCGGGTCATTGCTTTCCCCCATCTGTATCGGCGCGGCTGAACCGGCGGCCGGCGCTCCAACGACATCTTCGACGGTTTCAAGCACCGTGCGCAGCACCCGCGTGCACGGTTCTGCCAATTCGGACCACAGGGATTCGGAAGTCTTGGTCACGGTGACAAACCCCTGGCCGATGAGAACCCCGCACACTCCGCTGATCTCGAAGAGCGCCTTCGCCAGCGGCGATCTCAGCGCCTCCGATGATTCACGAAAATTAACGGTGCCGAACCCGACCAGTTCGCGGTTCACCACAAATCGCAAGGTGTGCGGATTGGGGGTGGTCTCGGCATGAATATGGATCGTGGATTCTGTGGTCATGATTTCCTCCCGGCCGTTGGTTGTGATCCCGATTTTTGAAGCGCTTCATCCAGCGCGTGCCAAACAAGCGTCGCGCATTTGACGCGGATCGGATATTTTTTAACTCCTGAAAAAATACTCAAACTCCCCAACAAATCTCCTTGCCCCGGAAGCGGCGCTTCCCGCGTGACCAAATCTAAAAAAGCGCCCATCACCTGCCGCGCCTCCGCGAGACTCTTGCCTTTGACTTTGGCCGTCATCATCGACCCGGACGCCTTGGATATGGCGCATCCCTTTCCTTCAAAACCGATGTCGCGAATAGTCCCGCCGCCATCTACGGAAAGGTACACATCATAATCGTCTCCGCACAAGGGGTTAAAGCCATGGCAATGCGCGGTGGCGTCCGGCAGAGATTTAAAATTTCGGGGGCGGCGGTTGTGATCGAGGATCACCTCCTGATACAAATCTTCGATCTGTGTCCGCGGGGCGTCGGTGGGGTTCATGCAAATATTTTTCTTGCGCGCTCAATGCCCGAAGTCAGACGGGCGATCTCGTCAGCCGTGTTGTAAAAAGAAAAGGACGCCCGCACCATGGCCGGAACACCAAATCGTTGCATGGCCGGTTGGGCGCAATGATGCCCTGCGCGCACCGCAACGCCCGCCTCATCCAACACCGTACCGATGTCATGCGGATGAATTTCGCCAACTGTGAATGAAATCACACTCGCCTTACCGGGCGTCTGTCCATAAATTCGCAAGTCCGTTATCTCCGACAATTGCCGGGTCGCGGCTGTCAAAAGTTCATGCTCCCGCTTTTCGATCCAATCCAGACCTACTTGCTGAACATACTCAAGAGCCGAGCCCAGGCCGACGATCTCGACAAAAGGAGGCGTGCCGGCTTCAAATCGCTGCGGCGGCCGTGCGTAAGTCGTTTTTTGGAGCGTCACCGACTCGATCATATCCCCGCCGTATTGGTAGGGGCGCATCGATTCTAGCAGGGCGATTTTTCCATACAAAATTCCGACTCCGGTCGGGCCGTAAATCTTGTGACCGGAAAAACAATAAAAATCACAATCAAGCGCCTGCACATCCACCGCCACATGCGGCGCGGCCTGCGCTCCGTCAACCAGTACCACGGCTCCGTTGGCATGCGCGATCCGGGCAATTTCCTTCACATCGTTCACGGTTCCGAGCACATTCGACACATGCCCCACTGTGACCAACAGCGTTCCTACTCCGATTAATTTGCGCGCGGCATCCATGTTCAGCGCTCCGTCATCGTCCACCGGAATGACCTTAAGTTCAAGACCGCGCGCCTCACATAGTGCCTGCCAGGGCACCAGGTTGGCATGATGCTCGGCTTCGGTGATCACGATCGACTGACCCTGCTTGGCCCGATCCGCCGCGTAGGCCGCGGCCACCAGGTTGATCGCTTCCGTCGCGCCCCGGACAAAAATAATTTCTCTCTCAGATGCGGCATTGATAAATTTCTGACACCGCACGCGAACGCGGTCGCACGAGGCCGTCGCATCATGACTCAGCCGGTAGACCCCCCGATGAATGTTGGCGTATTCTTCCCGATAAAAACGGTTCATGCGGTCGATCACGGTGATTGGCTTTTGGGTTGAAGCCGCGTTGTCGAGGTAG
>JAGVCY010000222.1 GCA_020058965.1 Candidatus Omnitrophota bacterium
CTGATGATACAGTTTTACAACCTTCTAACTCCGATCCGCGGTTCGGAAATTCACGCCCGCATCGCGGCCGGCACGCTTCACCCTAAAACTGCCAAGCAGGATCTGGCCGAGCGCCTCGTTTCGCGGTTTCATAGCGAAACCGCCTCCAAGAATGCCAGGGAAGAGTTTGATAAAGTATTTTCTTCACGCCAGAACCCAACCGACATGCCTGAAATATCGATGCCGGCCGGAGAGCACCTCCTTACGAAGGTAATAACGGCCGCGGCTTTGGCCGAAAGCGGAGGCGCTGCTCGTCGATTGGTCGAGCAGGGCGCCGTGACTTGGGATGGAAGGGTTTATGCCGACCCCAAGACTACAGTCCAAGTTGGTGATATGCCCGTAATCCTTCGTGTCGGCAAAACGCGCTTCGTCCGGATCCGCGGGAGTAAGAATCAAAACTGATCCCATGCCGGAATCGCGCCCCTCTTTCTTTGCCGTTGCCGCCGATTATGCGCGCGAGCATCTCAATATCGCAAAAACACTTATTATTATTTTACTCACCCTCGTGGTGGTAAGTCTGTATTCAGCGGGAGTATTTGATAGTGCGGAAAATGCATTTTTTGATGCCAGTTTTCGCCACCGCGCCCAGCAATACACTTCCTCAAAAATAGTTATAATTGAAATCAACGACGCCGCCATCCGCTCCGTCGGCCGCTGGCCATGGGATCGTGAATGGCACGCCACTCTGATGCAGGCCCTCAAAGACATGGGGGCGCGTGCGATTGGCATGGATATGATCTTTTCAGAAGAAGCAAATCCGCGAACTGACGATTTATTGGCCAAGGTGATTGAAAAATCGAACCTTGTCTATTTGCCCGTCGCGTACAACAAAATTCAAGCAGGGAAGGGCATCGGACGGACGGGATCTCTTCCGATATTTACGAGCGCCGCCCGCGGCGAGGGTCATACCCAAATTGAACCCGACCCTGACGGGGTGCTTCGTACAGCGCGTCTATTTGTGGATGATGGCAGAGTCCGGAAGTGGCATATGGGGTTTTTGCTGGCACTCAACAACTGGGGGCTCGAACCCGAGAGCATCCAGATTCTTAACAGAGGAATTCGAATTCCTATTCCTGACAATCCAGCATTTATGATTCCACTTGATCGGGACGCAAAGTTCGTCATCAATTGGCCGGCGCGCTGGAGCGAATCCTTTCGCCATGTGTCCTATGTGGATGTAATCAATTCGTACAGCGCCATGCTTAAAAAAGAAAAGCCCCCGCTATCACCCGATATATTCAAGGGTGCCGTGTGTCTCGTGGGGGTCACCGCTGCGGGGTTGTTTGATATTCAAAGGACTCCTCTGGAAGCAGCCTATCCAACGGTCGGAGTGACCGCATCGATCCTTAACTCTCTACTGGAGCGATCGATGGTCACGCCTGTCGGCCGAAGAGTTAATGTGGTCATTCTTTTGTTTCTTGCAGGAATCATTTTATTAGTAGCCCTCCGCTTTGAATTCACGGGCTCCCTCATCGCGATCGGAGCGCTTGCGATTATTTATACCGTACTTGCCTACGGACTTTTTATTTACGCACACCTCATCATAAGTTTTTCGTGCCCGCTCATCATGATTATATCCGGCTACGCGGCCTTGGTCGGCTACCATCAATTTATCATCATCATGGAAAAAAACCGCCTGATGAAGCTTGTCACGACCGACCCTTTGACGGGTCTCTTTAATATCGTGCACTTCAAGCGCTTGCTTGAAGCAGATCTTCAAGGCACGCAGCTCAGAACCAAAAAAGATATTTGTCTGGTGATGGCGGACGGAGACCATTTTAAAAAAATAAACGACACTTACGGTCATGCGGCGGGAGATGATGTTTTGCGCGGATTGGCGGATGTCCTCAAGGTCAATTGCCGGGCACTGGATGTGGCGGCGCGCTACGGAGGGGAAGAATTTATTGTGATGCTGCCCGGAGCCACTCTCGAAGCAGGGCTAAAGGTCGCTGAAAAAATGCGGACAGGAATTGAAAAACGAAATTACGATTTGAGGTCCGGCGGCGCGGCGATACGCTTCACGGCAAGTTTTGGGGTGGTCGCATTTGATCCGGGCGAAAGCATGGATGCTTTTCTTAAGCGTGCAGATGAGGCTCTGTATTTGGCCAAAAAATCAGGCCGGAACTGCGTTTGCACCCTCTAAAAAAATAGTTGTATTTGGGGGTTGACACAGTGCGGTCCGAATGATAAACTTTCGCTCAGTCAATCGTCCGTTTCTCAGAGCAAATAAATAAATATCTCCAATGCGGTCAAATCGCTTGGCCGCATGGGTGTTTTTTTATCTCTGATTTTGGCTTTTGAAAGAAGTTTGTTCTTTAAAAATTGAATATCCATTATGTGCGTGGATCCTAACGTGAGTGGCTGCCGCAAGGCAGCCCGAGACACGTGAAGATCAATTAATAAATGCCTTAAGATCAATCTCAAATAAATATAGACCTTCACGGAAGTGAAGGTCGGATAAGTCTAGCGTGCCTTCGGGTGCGCAAAAACAAATCTATGGAGAGTTTGATTCTGGCTCAGAACGAACGCTGGCGGCGTGGATCAGGCATGCAAGTCGAGCGATCTCGCAAGAGATAGCGGCAGAAGGGTTAGTAACGCGTGGGCAATCTGCCCTTGAGTTGGGGATAACCTCCCGAAAGGGGGGCTAATACCGAATGACATTTTCTTGTCGCATGACGAGAAAATCAAAGGCGGCCGCAAGGCTGTCACTTAAGGATGAGCCCGCGTCCTATCAGCTAGTTGGTGAGGTAACGGCTCACCAAGGCAATTGACGGGTAGCTGGTCTTAGAGGATGACCAGCAACACTGGGACTGAGATACTGCCCAGACTCCTACGGGAGGCTGCAGTCGAGAATCTTTATCAATGCCCGAAAGGGTGAATATGCGACGCCGCGTGCAGGATTAAGGCCTTCGGGTTGTAAACTGCTGTCAGGGGTGAGGAAAACTTACGCGTTAATACCGCGTGAATTGACGTTAACCCCAAAGGAAGCCACGGCTAACTCTGTGCCAGCAGCCGCGGTAATACAGAGGTGGCAAGCGTTGTTCGGATTTATTGGGTGTAAAGGGCAGGTAGGCGGTCAAGTAAGTCTGTTGTGAAATCCCGGGGCTCAACCCCGGAACTGCAACGGAAACTGCTTGGCTGGAGTATTGTAGGGGTGAGGGGAATTCTCGGTGTAAGGGTGAAATCTGTAGATATCGAGAGGAACACCAATGGCGAAGGCACCTCACTGGACATTTGCTGACGCTGAGCTGCGAAAGTAGGGGGAGCAAACAGGATTAGATACCCTGGTAGTCCCTACCGTAAACGATGTAGATTAGGTGTCGGAGGAGTCGAACCCTTCGGTGCCGCAGTTAACACATTAAATCTACCACCTGGGGAGTACGGTCGCAAGACTGAAACTCAAAGAAATTGACGGGGACCCGCACAAGCGGTGGAGCATGTGGTTTAATTCGAGGCTACGCGA
>JAGVCY010000143.1 GCA_020058965.1 Candidatus Omnitrophota bacterium
CAGGTCCAGCGGCCGTTGTGGGCCTCGACCAGCACCAAGAACCCGGCGTACCGTGACACGCTTTATGTCGAAGAATTGATCGGGCCGCAGACCGTGAACACGCTTCCCCCCGCGACCGTCGACGCCTTCCGCGATCACGGAGTTGCCGCGGCGAAGATCGAAGCGGGGGATTACGCCTCGGACCTCGCGGCCCTCGCGAAGGCCGGGATCAACCTTGCCGCCGTCACTCAACAATTAGAAAATGAAGGCGTCGAACTGTTTAGCGATTCCTTCCGTCAATTGCTCTCTCACCTGGAGGAAAAACGTGGCAAACTCGCCGCTTCCCGTTAACGGAAAGCTCATCATGAAGGCGCATTTTAATTGGGGACGGTATGAGGACAAGATCGTCAACGGCCTCAAGGGGCTGTACCAGAACAACTTTTTTGAACGGATGTTACAAAGCGACCCGCTGATCTGGAAAAGCGATCCGTCCCATCACAAAGAAATCAGCCAGCGCCTCGGCTGGATCCGCGCGCCCAAGGAATCCCGCACAAGATTGGCCGAGATCCGCGATTTTGTCGCCGAAGTAAAAACTCAAAAATATGCCTTCGCGGTTCTGCTGGGTATGGGCGGCTCCAGTCTGGCGCCGGAAGTGTTTCAGACGATCTTTGGCAATAAACCCGGACATCCCAAGCTGGTCATCCTCGACAGCACGGACCCCCGGCGGGTCGCCGACGTGGACCGGTTGATCAAGGGCAAGAAGGCGCTTTTTATCGTTTCTTCCAAGTCGGGCAGCACCATCGAGTTGACTTCGCTGTTCAAGTATTTCTTCGCGCAGGCCATGAAAACCAGCGGGGATCACGCGGGCCGGCACTTCATCGCGATCACCGACCCGGGCACCGCGCTCGAACGCCTCGGTAACGATAACCGCTTTCGCCATGTATTCACCAATCCGCCGGATATTGGCGGACGTTTTTCGGCGCTGACTTTGTTCGGTCTGGTGCCCGCGGCGATCATCGGAGTGGATATCGACAAGATTCTCCAGCGCGCGGAAGCAGCGGCGGATTTTACCTTGCACGAAAGGGACGCGGCCAAAAATCCGGCGTCCGACCTCGGCATCTCGATGGCGGTGCTGGCGAAGCTGGGCCGCGACAAACTGACTTTTGTGACGACGCCGGAATGGGAATGCTTCGGTGACTGGGCGGAACAGCTCGTTGCCGAGAGCACGGGCAAAGAAAATGTGGGCGTGGTTCCGATCCCGCGCGAAAAATTGCTCCCGCCCGCCGGCTATGCCGCGGACCGTTACTTCATCGGGCTCGTGCCCGCCGGTCCCAAAGGCCTCCCTTTAAAAAAGAAGCTCGCCGCGCTCGAAGCCAAGGGGCATCCCGTGTTCACCTGCGAGATCAGGGATAATTACGACCTGGGCGCGCAGTTCTTTTTGTGGGAAATGGCGACGGCCGCCGCTTGCGCGGATTTTAAGGTCAATCCGTTCGATCAGCCGAATGTTCAGGAAGCCAAGGAATGCGCCAAGCGGCTTCTCGCGGATGTTTCCCCCGATACGAATCTTTCGCCGGCCACCGGCAAAATGAACGCTTCGCTGCGAGGCCGCGACGCCAAGGGCGTGACGAAGGACATGCTGCAAAGCTGGAATATTTTTTGGCGGTCGGTGGAATCCGGCGATTACATCAATGTTCTCGCGTTCGTGCCGGACCGTCCCGTGATCCGCAAGGCGCTCGTGGGGATTCAGCAAACGCTTCGCGCCAATCTCGGCGGGGTAGCGGTCGTGCTCGGTATCGGTCCGCGGTATCTGCACTCCACCGGTCAACTGCATAAAGGCGGAGCCAACAACGGAGTGTTTCTTGTGATCGCGGCTCCGGTCAAAAAAAACGAGAACCTCGCCGTGCCCGGCGAAAAGTTCAGCTTCGGGCAGTTGGTTCAGGCGCAGGCGCTGGGTGACTTCGACGCGCTCGTCGCGAAGGATCGCCGCGCGTTTTATGTGGAAATAACCGACACGGACGAGAGTCTGAAGGCGCTCGAGAGTCTGGTCAAAAAAGTTAACAAATAATGACTCAGGCCGTCCTGCTCGTCAGCCACGGGTCGAAGGCGCCCAAAGCCCGCCAGGAAGTGGACGCGCTGGCGGCCCGGTTGTCCGCGAAGTTAAAATCACCGGTGTTCGAATACGCCTTTCTTGAAGTCGACAAGCCGTCCATTCCCGAAGGACTGGAGGCCTGCGTCCGCCGCGGCGCGACGGAGATCACGCTCATCCTGAATTTTTTAAATTCCGGCCGGCATGTTCTGGAGCATGTTCCCCAAATTGTCGCCGAATTCCGCGCAACCCATCCCTCTATCATTTGCCGGCTGACCCCGTGCGTCGGATCACACGAGGGCATGGACTCGTTGTATCTGGACCTGGTTCGCCAATCATGCTGACAAAGCTTCTCTCCAAGTCCAACCCCTTCGCCCCCAGGACCTACGGCCAACTGCACCGCGTCACCGACCGCGTGTATATTTTTCGCAACATCACGAACTCTTCGTTTGTGATCGGCGACCGCGGCGTCGCCGTGATCGACACGCAGGTAAATTTTCCGCTCGCCGAGATTTTGCTGAAGCAGATCCGCACCGTCACCGACAAGCCCATCCTGTACGCGATCAACACGCATTATCACTGGGATCACACCAACGGAAATCAGCTTTTTAAGAATCTGGGCGCGACGGTGATCTCGTCCCGTCTGACGCGCGAGTTCATGGCGACGCGGTACGAGCGGCAGAAGGACTTTTTGCTCGGACGGGGATTTGAGATCTCGCATGACCCGATGTTTCCGGAAGAGGTCTTTGAAGGGGAGCGGATGCTGGACCTGGGCGATCAGCCGTTGCGGCTGTTTTTTGCCGGCAAGGCGGAGTCTGATGACGCGACGGCGGTTTGGGTCGAGCGGGAAAAAGTGCTCGCGGCGGGCGACACGGTCATGACCGGAAGTTTTCCGATATTCGGCCAGCCGGTTTGGGACGAAGGGCTTGAAGGCACGGGCCAATGGGAAGCAACGATCGCCAGGCTGCTCACGCTCAAGCCCATTAAGATCATTCCGGGTCACGGCCCGTTGGCCGAGCAAAAAGATGTCGACCTCCTTCTGAGGATTTGCGGTTACTTCGCGACCGAAGTGCGGACACGCGTCGACAAGGGGATGAGTCTGAATGCGATCCTCGCCGACATGGAGCCGCGTCTGCCGAAGTGGATCACCGAAATGCCCGTTGTCTGGGGCAACCCGCGATATGCCATTCTCCGCGTTTGGAGAAGTCTGATGGTTCATGCGGACTCACAATCCGCTCAAAATGCTCCAGATGCAAGGCGCGAGGAGCGACGCGTGCTAGTGCACGCGAGCGATCGAGCAACGCCGCAGATGGAGGTTTTTCAGCGGACTGGCTGGCAGCAGTTCAAACCTACGGCGATCCCCGCGCCCAAAAAACCGCTTAAAGATATTTTGGACATGGCGCATGAAGCAGGCGAGGGAGGAGATCCCGGCTTGCGCATCGCGCTTCTGGCCCGGGCGGCCGAAACCCGGCCGAACGATCCTGACGCGCACGCTGCTTTGGCCGACGCGCTAATTGAGATTTCGCGCAGCGAAGATTCTGTGCTCGAAAAAGGAGATTTCTTTAGCCGCGCCAAGGCCGCTTGGGGCCGCGCGCTCGAGATCAACCCTCAACATGTCCCCAGTCTCCTCGGAAAAGGCCGCTACCTCACAATGATGGCCTACCGCGGCGGAGACGATCCCGCGATGGGTCTCGAATTTTTGGAAGCCGCCCGCAAACTCGCGTCACAGCCCAAAATCACCGCCGAAATCGATTTTTACACAGGCATGGGTCACCGCCGCCTCGGCAACGAACCCCGCGCCAAAGAGTTTTTTAAAAAATCCCTCTCCCAAAACCCGGGCTTCATGCCGGCGACCCTGGCCTTGACCCCATAAAAAAAGAAGTTGCTTTTCGAGAGAGCTTTTCTATAATGAGGGCTCTTTCCCGAGAGGGAATTTTTTCGTTCAACAATAAAGGAGAAAACATGGCAGCTAAGAAAGCAAATTCCGCGTTCATGAAGCCGATGAAAATTTCCGAATCTCTCGCCCCCGTCGTTGGCAAGGGTCCGATGCCCCGCAGCGAAGTGGTCAAGAAGCTTTGGGCCTACATCAAGAAGAACAACCTTCAGGACCCCAAGAAGAAGCGCAACATCAACGCGGACGATAAGCTAAAGGTCGTGTTCGCCGGCAAGAAGACCGTCGACATGTTCGAGATGACCAAGCTGGTCTCCAAGCACCTCTCCTAACAGTCAGCTGAAAAAGCATCATCTGCTGCGTTGCTCGATCGCTCGCGTGCACTAGCACGCTTCGCTCCTCGCGCCTTGCATCTGACGCTTTTTGAGCAGACTGTTGGTTGGTCTGTCGTTTAACCCCATCGTGCCGTAAATGGCACGGTGGGGTTTTTATTTGGCTGTGATAGAATAGTCGCTTATGAAAAAGCAATATTATGCCGCAGCGTCGATTTTTTTATCGCTATTTGCGCTGACCGCCGCGCCCGCTTGGACCCAGGAAGCCGCCAGTTCGTCTTCCGCGCCGGCCCTGTCCCGACCCGCCAAGCCCGATAAGGCCCTTCGAGTTTTTCTCAAATCCGGCTCCAAAAAAACCTATGTCCGCGGTTATCAGTGGATGACGCTGGACTTGAACCGCAAGATCAATTTGGTGGAATCCGCCCGGCGCGGCGCGCTCAAGATGGGCGCGCTGATGACGCAGCCGGCGGAAGTTTATATTCGTAATCTGGATCAGTTTTATGCGGGACACCCTACACTGATGTCGATGGAAATCGGTCAGGTGATTCAGGGGACGGCGATTTCGATGAAGGACTGGGACGACGGCACCACAGGAGCAAAACAATGACCGACGCGTTAAAAAATTCACCCAAGGTCCAGAAAAAGATCCGTACCTCTTCCGGCGTCGTGACGGTGTACGACACCGCTTCCGTCAAAAAGCTCGGCTTCGGCGATCCGTCCCGCCTTCCTTTTTCGATCCGCGTTTTGCTCGAAAGCGCCCTCCGCAATTGCGACAATTATCAGGTCACCGTCGAGGATGTCAAAAAGCTCGCCGGCTGGAGCCCCAAAACCGCCGGCCAG
>JAGVCY010000071.1 GCA_020058965.1 Candidatus Omnitrophota bacterium
CGGGCGAGCCTAGGGCGCGGCCAAGGGGCTAGGTTGGCAAACTCTCCAGAGTTGCATAAGCTGCTTCCTGTGGGGAGCAGGTTTGCCGCGACGGGATTGGATCGACCGGCGATAGAACCGGCAACATTGGAGGCGATGGCGAGGGTGGGGTTTGTGGGGGAGACGTTCACGGTTGAGGTGAAGGGTTGGTTGGTGACTTTTGTGGTGAAACGTGTGAGCCGTGAGACGGAGCCGATCGTTGCTACGGCGGCGGATCAGGCGAGGCTGGTGGACGGGGCTTCGCCCATGAAGATCGAGCAAGCCTTGCGAGCGGTCACCAATGACATTGGCAATTATCATGGGCCCGCGCGGCGGATGGTCGTGGTGGTGAATGCCGGCGTTGGTATTGAGGGGGCGGAAGATTCGGTAGATTCTTTACAAAATGGGTTTAATCATAGATTTAAGCCCAATGAAGTGTCCATGCAGATAATAGTGCCGAACGCGGGTCGGCCACTGGATCTCAAGCAACTACTTGAGGGCGATAAATTTACGGATGCGATCATATTTGATTCTCAGCGCGGGATCCCGGAGCTGGCCGGGCAGTTATCCGGTTATACCGGATCCGCGCATATTTCAAATCTGCTGGTGCAGGATGCAGATTCGAGCGGAACGGTGATCAATTTTGCGCTGTCGGTGCTTTTTGCGGTAGAGGTTCGACTCGCCGAGCTTGATACGGCCGCGGGCCGGCAAAGATTTTTGGATCGGATGCAACTTGTGATGTTAAATCTTTTTGGAGGTAAAGTACCGCCCGAGATCGTGGCCGATATTTATCGACTGTCGGGAACTAGGGAAGAGATCGGGCGTCGTCTTAATGAGATTGCGGCCAAAGCGCCGATCTTGAGAGGGGTGCAGCTGATGGATATGAGAAGCCAGATCCTATCCGTCACCGAAACGATCTGGGCGGCGTAGGAGGGGGGTGGGTTTAGATCCTTCGCTGCGCTCAGGATGACATGTCGGGGCGTGATTCGGGTTTTTTAGATGAACACATTTGATATTTAATGTGTTCTAATGTATTCTATCTCTAACAAGGGAGGTGGCTCATGTCGAGGACGGTGACTTTGAGACTTCAGGATGATGCTTATCGGTTGTTGAGGATGTGCGCGGAGGCGGACAATCGGCCCTTATCGAACTTCATTGAGACAGCCGCAAGGCGGTATATTGATGAAAACGGTCTGGTTGACGCGTACGAGATGAAAGAGATCACAGAAAATAAAGCCCTGCACCAAAGTATTCAGCGCGGCCACCGCGACGCGAAAGCGGGAAGGGGCCGCTTCGTTTGAGCTTGTTTCGGATCTTTGAGACCTCTGAATTCACCAAACAGATAAACGCACTTCAGCCATCTGAACAGCGTGTGATCGAGGGTAAGCTTAAACGTCAAATCTACCCGCACCTCAAGCAGACCCCGTATTTTGGACCTCAGATCAGAAAGCTTCGGAATTATCACCCCGAAACCTGGCGTATCCGGATCGGAGACTATCGGCTGTTTTATGCGATCAACGATAAGCAAAAAATAGTCAAAATGTTTTCCATCGACAAGCGTAAAGACGCGTACCGGGACTAAGTACCAAATTGGCGGGGCGTCTCAGGATGACTTGGCGGAGAGGGTCTCGGCTTCGGAGACTAGGGTGTCGAGGAGTTTGAGGCCGAGGTTCCAGAAGTTGGGGTCTTGGAGGTCGAGGCCCATGCCGGCGGCGAGTTCTTCGGGTTTTTTGGAGCCGCCAAGGGAGAGCATTTCCAAATATTTCGGGACGAAGCTTGCGCCGGTTTCTTTGTACTTTTGGTACAGCGCCAGGACGAAGAGTTGGGCGAAGGAGTACGCGTAACAATAGAACGGCGTGTGGACGAAGTGGGGGATGTACTTCCAGCCGTGGCGGTAGTTTTCCGTGAGCTGAACGCTCGATCCGTAGAGCTCGGAGTTGGTCTGCATCCAGAGCTCGTTTAATTTTTCTTCCGAAAGTTCACCTTCCTTAATCCCTTCCAAATGCGCGCGGAGTTCGAAGTCGGTCATCGCGATCTGTCGGAATACCGTGGCGAAGTTATCGTCGATCTTTCCGCAGAGCAGGGCGAGCCGTTCTTTGGGATTCTTGGCTTCTCCGAGGATGCGGTCGAAGATGAGCATTTCGCCGAAGACGGAGGCGGTCTCGGCCATTGTGAGGGGCGCATCGGATTCGAGGATGCCGACCTTGCGGGCAAGATACTGGTGTAGGCCGTGGCCGAGTTCATGCGCGACCGTGAGCACATCACGGAGATGGCCGGTGTAATTGACCAGGATGTACGGATGAAGGTCCGGCGTCGTCTGACAGCAGAAGCCGCCGCCCTGTTTGCCTGTCCGGATCTCGGCGTCGATCCAATTTTTGTCAAAAAACTGCTGAATGATAGCGGCCGCCTCCGGCGAAAAGTCGCGGTAGCCCTCTAACACGATGCGTTTGCATTCGGCGTAGGGAACGGCGCTTTCGGTTTCCGACAAGGACGCGTAACGGTCGTAGTCGTACATCGGCTCAAGCCCGAGTAGGCGGCTCTTGAGCTTGTAGTAGCGCTGGGCGATCGGATAGGCGGCGCGCACGCATTTGATCAGGTTCTCGAGTGTCGGTAAATTTGTTTCGTTGGCGAGGTTGCGGCCTTGCGCGGGGTGCATGTAGCCGCGCAGCTTCATCGAGGAACGGTGGTCCGCCAGGATCATGTTGTAAATGTAGGTGAGGACATGCGAATTGGCCTTGAGTCCTTCCGCGAGCGACTCGGAACCGGCTTTGCGGACGGCACGGTCGGCGGAATGCAGGAGCGCTAGCACTTCCGTCTCGGTTTTTTGAACGCGCTTGCCGCCTTCTTCTATATAGAACGGAATGCGGTTGACGGTTTCGTCAAAGAGGCGCGAAAAAGCGCTCCCGCCGGTGTTGTCCTTGATCGAGAGGATTTTTTCTTCCGGCTCGGTGAGGGTGTGCGGCGCGTACTTGCGCATGTCCTCGAGGTAGTGGCGGTCGGCGGCGAACTCCGGGCGGCTGATCAGCGCTCGGACGGCGGGTTCGGGCGCCTTGCACCACAGGATTCCCCAAAAAAGAAGGTGATTGTTGATCTCGGTGAGCCGGTCCTGAATTTTTTGCATGAACGCGCCGCGTTTGGCGTCATCGGTTTTTTCCGCGAAGGAAAGATGGGCGAAGACACCGACACGCGTCTCGGGCGCGATCAGCACCTTGAAGTCTCTAAGCAGGGCGGCAAGGTCAAAGGGGGTGCCGGCCGACGCGAAGGCCTCCAGGCGCGGCTTGTGAGTTTTTTCAAAATCAAGCGCGAGCTTTTCCGTCAGCTGCAGGTCCGCTTCCAGCTTCGGGTCCTCCGCCGAAGCGTACAGGTCCGTCAGGTCCCATCGAATTCCAGCCGCATATTTTTTATCAGAAGTTTGAGTCATGGCGCAAATTATAACACGCGGTAAGATGATCTCATTCTGAGTACAATTGAAGCCAAAATGAGTACAATAACCGCATGCTAAAAAACAAAATGTGGACATCGATCGCAATTATTTTAAGTTGCGGTCTGGGCGTAGGAGCTTTGCAAGGGGTTGCGTGGGCGGCGGCGGTGCGTGAGGTGGTGGACGGGGACACGCTGGTGTTGGCGAACGGGGAGCGGGTGCGGCTGCTTGGGATCGACGCGCCGGAGATCAAGGACGCGTATGACCGCAACCTTCACACGTCGCAGCGGGCACACGTTCCCAAAAAGGTGGTGGATCGCTTCGCGGGCGAGGCCAAAAAGGCCGCCGCAAAATGGGCGGCGGGGCAGGACCTGAAACTTTCTTACGACCCGGCCAATCAGGCGATCAACAATCGCGACTCTTACGGCCGGACGCTGGCTTATGTGTGCCGGGAATCGGACGGAACCTGTCTGTCGGACTACCTATTAACCGGGGGCTATGCGCTGGTGTACCGGAGGTTTAATTTTTCGCAAAAGAGCAATTTTATTCAACTGGAAGATCAGGCCCGCGTGGCTCGCAAGGGGATTTGGCATTACCAGCAAGCCGGCCCCAAGTCCAAAAAGCCAAATAAGTAGGACAACCCCTTTGTGAGACTGCCGCGGCGCCTTCGGCGCCTCGCAGTGACTGGACTTGAAATCACACTAAAATAGTGTACACTATAATTGTGTACAATAGAACAACATAGGGACGGAGAAGGAACAATGTTAAAAAACATTACCTTTAGCGTGGAAGAGAGTCTTATTCGGAAGGCTAGGGCAAAAGCCCTGAAGGAAAACAAGAACCTAAATCTCCTCGTGCGGGAGTGGATCGCAAAATACGCTGCACCGGAAAAATCTCTGGAAGAACTACAAGCTCTGATGGCTCGATTCTCGTACGCGAATCCCGGCCGCAAATTTACGCGAGATGAAATGAATGAAAGATAGATTCTTTTTAGATACGAATATTCTGGTCTACGCGTTTGAACCGCGGGACTCCAATAAGCAAGCCAAAGCCAAAGAGCTTATTGGAGAAGCTTTTTCGACACGGCGCGGTATGATCAGCCATCAAGTCGCTCAGGAGTTTTTGAATGTCGCGACACGGAAGTGGGAGAATCAGTTATCGGTTTCGGACTGCCTGATTTTTACCGAACAGGTGCTACAGCCGCTTTGCGCGGTATCTTCATCGATCGAGCTTTTAAGGGATGCCTTGCGTTTACACGATGAGACGGGCTATGACTTTTACGACAGCATGATCGTCGCCGCGGCGATGGAATCTCAATGCGGGATTCTTTATTCGGAAGATTTTCAGTCCGGTCAGAACATCAAAAATCTACGCATCATCAATCCCTTCCTGCCGGCGCCGCGTTGAGTCTTCCTGAAGCTTTTTGCGAAAGGATACGGCACATCGTGCCATCGGGTTTAGTGGATCCAGTGCTGGCGAGTTTTTCTTACCCTAGGCGGTTGACGCTACGCGTGAATTCGCTGAAGACGACCGTTGCCGAAGCGTACGCCTACCTTAAGATCAAAAATCTCAGACCGTCCGCCGTTCCTGGGTGTCCCGTCGCGGTCGTGCTCGACACCGCGGATCGTTCCGTGCTGAGGGACGATTCGTGGATTGCCGAAGGAAAATTATATTCGCAGAATCTTTCGAGCATGATCCCGCCGATGGTTTTGGGCCCGAGGCCGGGTGAGCGGGTGCTGGACCTTTGTGCGGCGCCGGGGAGTAAGACGACTCAGATGGCCGCGATGATGGGGAACGAGGGGGCGATCACGGCGGTCGAAGCGATTCGGGGACGATTTTTTAAATTAAAGACCGTGTGCGAGCTCATGGGCGCGAAGATGGTGCGGCCGGTGTGCATGGACGGACGGAGGTTCGAGGCGCGGGAGGGGCTTTTTGACCGGGTTCTGGTCGACGCGCCGTGTAGTTCGGAAGGGATGTTTGATGCCGCGGACGAGGAGACGACGCAGTATTGGAGTGAGCGAAAAATTGATGAGATGTCCAAAAAGCAGCGGGGGCTTTTGTTGTCAGCGTCGCGACTTTTGAAGCCGGGCGGAACGATGGTGTATTCGACCTGCACCTTCGCGCCGGAAGAAAACGAGGGGACGGTGGATTGGCTTCTCAAGAAGGCCGCACCGGGTTTGAAGTGCGTGCCGGTGGACGGCTTGGGGGATTTGCCGCGATTGGCGGGGTTGGACCGGTGGGAAAAGCGGATTTATCATCCGGATGTGCGGAACGCGGTTCGGATATTGCCGGGCGAGGATCGGATCGGATTTTTCATCGCGAAGTTTATGTTAAAATAGTCCCGCAAATATGAATATCAGTGTTCCTAAAGAGATAAAAATTTTAGAAAATCGCGTGGCGATCGTGCCGGAGACGGCCGCCAAGCTGGTAAAGGCAGGCTTTGTCGTGCGCGTTGAACGCGGCGCCGGTGAAAAAGCTTTTTTCGCGGATTCCGACTACACCAAGGCCGGCGCGGAGATCGTCGCGGACGCCGCGGCGCTTTTTGCCGGGGCGGATCTGCTTGTGAAGGTCGGCGTGCCTACCCCCGAAGAAATCGTCAAGATGAAGCAGGGCTCCGTTTTCGCCGGATTTTTAAATCCGCTTGCCCAGCCGGAACTTTCCGCGTCGCTCGCCAGCCGCAACATCACCGCCTTCAGCATGGAACTCATCCCGCGCACAAGCCGCGCGCAAAGTATGGATGCGCTTTCGTCCCAGGCCTCGATCGCCGGTTATAAAGCCGTTTTGATCGCCGCCGCCGAACTCGGTAAGTATTTTCCAATGCTGACGACCGCGGCTGGGACCGTTCCGCCCGCCAAGGTTCTGGTGATCGGCGTCGGTGTCGCGGGGTTGCAGGCCATCGCGACCGCGCGGCGGCTGGGAGCAGCCGTCGAAGCGTTTGATATCCGGCCGGAAGTGAAGGAACAGGTGCAGAGCTTGGGTGCCAAATTTGTCGAAGCCAGGGTCGATACGGCGGGGGCGAGCGCCGAGGGCGGTTATGCCAAGGAAGTGAGCGAGGACACTAAGAAAAAACTTCAGGAAGCCCTGGCCGACCGCGTGGCCGCGTCCGATATCGTGATCACGACCGCGCAGGTGCCGGGTAAAAAAGCGCCGGTGCTCGTCACGCGCGCGATGGTCGAACGGATGCGCGCGGGGTCCGTGGTGGTGGATTTGGCC